>JAGOFF010000020.1 GCA_017997315.1 Clostridia bacterium | reverse complement strand
GGATATGCTGGAAGAAAACGGCCGGCGGGAGGAAATCGCCCGTCTCCTGTCGGGCGGTGCCGTACGGAACGAAGCGCTGGCACTGGCCGCACAGCTCCGGGAAGAGGCGGAAGCCGTCAAACGGACGCAGGCGGGAGATCCGCCAATCGGATGAGCCGGGTCATATCCTCCGGCAAACCGGCATAGAAGGACATTTCCTGCCGCGTCCGGGGATGGATCAGGATGGTTTCGGAGGCATGAAGCGCCTGCCGGCCGATGGTCCTGTCCAACCAGTCGGGATTCCAGCGTCCGTCATGTCCTTTGCGGTCCGGGTACAGGCTGTCCCCGACCAGCGCATGTCCCGCATGGCGGCAATGGACGCGGATCTGGTGCGTCCTGCCCGTTTCCAGCCGGAAGCGGACCACCGAGCAGCCGCCCGCGAGAATCCGCACGGTTTCATACCGCGTCGCCGCCTCCTGTCCGGAACCGGAAGAGACCACGATCCGTTCCATGATGCTGTCCGGAAACCGGCCGATGGGTGCGTCGATCCTTCCGGCCGGTGGATCGAACACGCCGTGCACGATCCCGATGTACCTTTTCTCCATGGCCGATCGGATCAGGACATGGTGCGCATGTCCGTTTACGGCGAGAACCACCAGACCCGATGTGTCCCGGTCCAGTCGGTTGACCGGGTGGAGGGGGTCCGGACTGAGCCGTGTGGTGAGTCCGTCCGTCCCGTGGAGATAGGTGGGATGCGTAACCATCCCAGGAGGTTTGTGGACCACGACGATCCAGTCGTCCGCATACAGGACCTCGACACCGTCCACAGGGAGCAGCCGGCAGCCGTTCGACTCTTTGCCGAAGGTTGCCCGGATCGTCTGTCCCGCCCGAACCGGATCGATCATGCGTGCAGGAACGCCGTCCACAAGAAGGCTGCCGTACAGCCGCACCTTTTTTGCCAGCAGCCGGGACATGCCCGTGCTGGAACACAGGATGTCGACCGCCCGTTTTCCGTCGTCCGACGGCAGGACAAGATACTCCAGAATCATGACGGTATTCTATGCCGACCCGTCATGCACCGCAAGGACGACCGCGGATGTGTGCCGAAAAGCAGTATGGAATCAGTAAAAAACAAGGATAAAAAATGCAAATTTGCATTGCCCAAACAGAAGGCAGGTGATATCGTATTATGTCGGGAGGTGAGTCCATTCATGGGTGCAAACATTATGTCCGACAACGAAAAACGTAAAAAACTGAATGCTGTCGTGGCCGCTCACAAGGCGGACGGCAGAAAAGCGATGATGAGCGTACTCCAGCAGGCGCAGTCGATCTACGGCTATCTGCCGTTGGAAGTGCAGCGCGTTGTGGCGGAGGGTCTGGGTGTTTCCGTCGCCGAAGTCTACGGCATCATCACTTTCTATTCTTTCTTCACACTCAATCCGAAAGGCGAACACCAGATCAACGCCTGCCTGGGCACCGCCTGTTATGTCAAAGGCGCAAGCAAGGTTCTCGACGCCATCCAGGAAAACCTGGGCATCAAGACCGGAGAGTGCACTCCCGATTACAAGTTCTCGATCAACGCCTGCCGGTGCGTCGGCGCCTGCGGGCTCGCTCCGGTCATCATGATCGACGACGACGTGTACGGCAGGTTGACCCCGGGAGAAATTCCGGCCATCCTCGCGAAGTACAAGGAGGTTTGACTCATGCCTGCTATTCAGACGTCCGTTGCCACCCGGCTTGAACAGACAGATTTTTTCAACCGCCAATTCCGGATCGCGCTCCGCAACTGCGGTGTGATCAATCCGGAGTCCATCGATGAATACATCGCATTGGACGGCTACCGTGCGCTGGCCGACATCATTGTCAGCAAAACCGATCCCAAATCGATCATCGCGACCATAAAGGCTTCCGGCCTGCGCGGACGTGGCGGCGCGGGCTTCCCGACCGGAACCAAGTGGGAGTTTGCCGCCGTCCAGCCCGCCGGCGTCAAGTACGTGTGCTGCAACGCCGACGAGGGCGACCCGGGAGCGTTCATGGACCGCTCCATCCTGGAGGGCGATCCGCACAGCGTCCTGGAGGCGATGGCCATCGCCGGATACGCGATCGGCGCGTCCCAGGGCTACATCTACATCCGTGCCGAATACCCGCTCGCGGTGTCCCGCCTGGAGAAGGCCATCGCGCAGGCGAAGGAATACGGTCTCCTCGGCAAGGACATCCTCGGATCCGGGTTCGACTTTGATCTGGAAATCCGACTGGGTGCCGGCGCGTTCGTGTGCGGCGAAGAAACCGCGCTGATGCGCTCGATCGAGGGCAAACGCGGCAATCCCGTCCCGCGTCCGCCGTTCCCGGCGGTCAAGGGGCTGTTCGACCGTCCGACCATCCTCAACAACGTGGAAACCTACGCCAACATCCCGATCATCCTGCGCAAGGGCCCCGAGTGGTTTGCCTCGATCGGCACGCAGCGCAGCAAGGGAACCAAGGTGTTTGCACTGGGCGGCAAGGTCAACAACGTCGGCCTGGTCGAAATCCCGATGGGAACGACCGTCCGGGAGATCGTCTACGGAATCGGCGGCGGCATCCCCGGCGGCAAGGCGTTCAAAGCCGTCCAGACCGGCGGTCCTTCCGGCGGGTGCATTCCCGCGGAGCATCTTGATACGCCGATTGAATACGAGACGTTGACCGCGATCGGTTCCATGATGGGATCGGGCGGCATGATCGTCATGGACGAAGACAACTGCATGGTCGATATCGCAAAGTTCTTCCTTGAGTTCACCGTGGACGAGTCCTGCGGGAAATGCTCGGTCTGCCGGATCGGGACGCGCCGCATGCTCGAAATCCTCGAGAAGATCACCAGCGGCGAGGGCACGGAACAGGATCTCAAGGATCTTGAGCGGGTCGCACTGGCGCTCAAGGACGGATCCCTGTGCGCGCTCGGCCAGACCTCCCCGAATCCGGTCCTGTCGACACTCCGCTATTTCCGCAACGAGTACGAAGCCCACGTCAACGACAAGAAGTGCGAATGCGGCGTCTGCAAGGGGCTGCTGACGTACTCCATCCTTCCCGACCTGTGCCGCAAATGCGGATTGTGCGCGAAGAAATGCCCGGTCGGCTGCATCAGCGGCGAGCTCGGCAAGACGGCGTACACCATCAATGCGGATAAATGCATCAAGTGCGGCGCCTGTATGGATGCCTGCAGATTCAAGGCTGTCGTCCGCAAGTGACACGGCGCCGAAAAGGAGCGTGAATTTCTTGAGCAATGTCAAAATCACCATCGACGGCATCCAGGTTGAAGTCCCGTCGACTTATACCGTTCTCGAAGCCGCGCGCAAGGCCGGCGTGCACATCCCGACGCTTTGCTATCTCAAGGGGATCAACGAAGTCGGCGCCTGCCGCGTCTGCCTGGTGGAAGTCGTAGGCGCGCGTGCATTGTGCACCGCTTGCGTGTACCCGGTCAGCGACGGCATGGTCGTCCGCACGAATTCCGCCCGGGTGCGCAACACCCGCAAGGCGACTCTGGAGCTGATCCTTTCGGACCACAACCAGAACTGCCTCGAATGCATCCGCAACAAGAACTGCGAACTTCAGGACCTTTGTGAAGAGTACGGCATCCGCGGCAACTCCTTCACCGGTGCAAGAAGCAAGAACAGCATCGACAACCTGTCCGCCTCCATCGTGCGCGACGACTCGAAATGCATCAAGTGCGGCCGGTGCGTAAACACCTGCCAGAACGTCCAGAAAATCGGGCTGCTGTCATTCATCAACCGCGGCTTCGAAACGAAGGTCGGTCCGGCGTATGACGTCAGCATGGCGGAAGCTCCCTGCATCTACTGCGGCCAGTGCATCATCGCCTGCCCGGTCGGCGCCCTCCACGAGAAAGAGGACATCGATCATGTCTGGGATGCCATCAACGATCCCAAGAAGCATGTCGTGATGCAGGTCGCCCCGGCCGTGCGCGCAGCGCTCGGCGAGGAGTTCGGCAATCCGATCGGCACCCGGGTCACCGGCAAGATGTTCACCGCGATGAAGCGGCTCGGAGTGGACAAGGCGTACGATGTCAACTTCGGCGCGGACCTGACCATCATTGAAGAAGGCAACGAGCTGTTGGGTCGGATCCGAAACGGCGGAAAGCTCCCGATGATCACTTCCTGCTCTCCGGGCTGGATCCGTTTCGCCGAGTTCTACTATCCTGATTTCCTGGAGAACCTTTCCTCCTGCAAGTCTCCCCATGAGATGCAGGGTGCTCTGACCAAAACGTATTATGCCCAGAACAAGGGAATCGATCCCAAGGACATCGTCGTGGTTTCGGTCATGCCCTGCACTTCGAAAAAGACCGAAGCGGCAAGGGAAGAGATGGTCAATGACGGGCTTCGCAACGTGGACTATGTCCTGACGACCCGCGAACTGGCCCGGATGATCAAACAGGCCGGCATCGATTTCAACAGTCTGGACGATTCCGGACCCGACATGGACCTGCTGGGTGAATACACCGGCGCGGCGGTCATCTTCGGCGCGACAGGCGGCGTCATGGAAGCCGCTCTCCGTACCGTGGCGGACATTCTGGAGGAAAAAGACCTCCCGGACTTCAACTACACCGCGGTCCGCGGCGTGGCGGAAGGCGTCAAGGAAGCCGAGGTCACCATCGCCGGCATGAAAATCCGCGTCGCGGTCGCCCACAGCACCGGTGCGGCGGCGAGCCTGCTGGACGCGATCCGGGAGGGAACCGCCCCCCAGTATCACTTCATCGAGATCATGGGGTGCTCCGGCGGCTGCGTATGCGGCGGCGGCCAGCCCCAGATCCATGCCCAGGACCTGATGGACATCGATGTCCGCACCCTGCGCGCAAAAGCCCTGTATGAAGAGGATACCGCGCTTCCCGAGCACAAGTCGCACCACAACAAGCAGCTGCAGGATCTCTACAAGAATTTCCTCGGTGAAGCCAACGGCCACAAAGCGCACGAACTCCTACATACCCATTACCACAAGCGGGATCGCTACCCGGACGGTATCATCGGGTAACCATCGCATAAGTCCCATATCACGTACAGCGGACGGGAGGCGACACCACCTCCCGTCCGCTTTCGTTCATCGGTCGGGAAGGATTGTATTGACGATCAAATCGATATCCCATACAATATCTGTAATGCTTACGACAACTGAGATACAGGACATATCCGCAACTTGACAGAAGAATATTGGAGGTGATTGACATATCCTGGCCATCCATCCTTGCTGGCCTGATCATCGGCTTGCTGGCCGGAACGCTGACTGTGGTCGTTTTCTACCGCCTCGGGTTCAGTAAAACCCGTAAAAACGCGGAAGAGGCCATAGCGAACGCGGATCTGGAATCACAGAAGATGATCGGCGAAGCACAGAAGACAAGTGAAAGCAGAAAACGCGAACTGCTCCTGCAGGCAAAGGAAGAAATCCACAAAGCCCGTCTGGAGCTCGAAAAAGACCTCAAGGAAAAACGCGCCGAACTCGCCCGCGAGCGGAATCGTCTGGAACAAAAAGAAGAAACCCTCGACAAAAAGCTGGAAACGCTGGAGTCGAAGGAGGACGCTTTGGAACAACGCGTCAGCGATGTGCTGGCGTTGGAGGAGAAGGCGAAGGAACTCGAAAAGCAGAAAGTGCTGGAACTGGAACGCATCTCCGAACTGTCGCTCGAGGATGCCCGGTCCCTTGTTCTGGATCAGGCACGCCGTGAATTCAGTCATGACATGGCGGTCATGCTCAAGCAGATGGAGGAAGCCGCCCGCGAAGAAGCCGACCGCAAGGCGAAGGAGATCGTTGTCAACTCCATCCAGCGCTACGCGGCGGATTATGTCTCGGAAACCACCGTTTCGGTCGTATCCCTGCCGAACGACGAGATGAAGGGCCGGATCATCGGCCGCGAAGGCCGGAACATCCGCGCGATCGAGACGATCACCGGTGTCGATCTGATCATCGACGACACGCCGGAAGCGGTCATCCTGTCCAGTTTCGATCCGGTACGGAGAGAGATCGCCCGCCTGACGATCGAAAAGCTGATCATCGACGGCCGCATCCATCCCGCCCGCATCGAGGAAATGGCGGAAAAGGCGACCAAGGAGGTCGAGGCGACCATCAAGCAGGAAGGCGACCGGGCCGCGTTCGAGACCGGCGTCATGGGATTGCATCCCGAGCTCCTGCGCCTGCTGGGACGGTTGAAGTACCGCACCAGCTACGGGCAGAACGTTCTCAAGCACTCCATCGAGGTCTGCTGGCTCGCAGGCATGATGGCTGCGGAACTGGGACTTGACGTAACGATGGCGAAGCGGGCCGGCCTGCTCCACGATATCGGCAAGGCCGCCGACTTTGAGATGGAGGGATCGCATATCCAGCTTGGCGCGGACATCGCGCGCAAGTACAAGGAAGCTCCCGAGATCGTGAACGCCATCATGGCGCACCATGGCGACGTGGAACCTGAAACCACCATCGCCGTGCTTGTGGCCGCATCCGACGCCGTGTCCGCGGCCCGTCCCGGCGCACGTCGTGAAAACGTGGAGACCTACATCAAGCGGATCCAGAAGCTTGAAGAGATCGCCAACAGCTTTGAAGGCGTCGAGAAATCGTATGCCATCCAGGCAGGCCGTGAAATCCGCGTCATGGTGAAACCGGAAAACATCAAAGACGAAGACATGATCCTGAAAGCCCGGGAAATCTGCAAAACCATCGAGGCTGAAATGGATTACCCCGGTCAGATCAAAGTCAATCTGATCCGCGAAACACGCGTATCGGATTATGCCAAGTGAGCGTCACCTGTAGCTGAAGAGATTCGGATAAGCATGCAAAAGCGCGGGAAACCGCGCTTTTGCATTTATGATAAAATGTGGGCACAAAATGAACGGAGGGCTTTTTTTTGCATATCCTCTTTCTGGGCGACATTGTCGGTACACCGGGCCGCAGGATCCTTCGGGAGCGGCTGCCCGGACTGCTGGCCGACCATCCGTCCGACCTGGTGATCGCCAATGCCGAGAACGCAGCTGCAGGGCTGGGAATCAACGGCGCCATCGCTAAAGAGCTGTTTTCACTGGGAATCCACGTTCTGACCATGGGTAACCATACCTGGTCCAAACGCGAGATTTTTCAGTTTGTCGATTCCGAACCACGCCTGATCCGACCGGACAATGTGTCGCCCGCGTGGCCGGGACGGGGAACCTGGGTATCCGCAGGCACGCCTTCCGCGCTCGTAGTCGATCTGATGGGACAGGTGTACATGGACCCTGCCGACAATCCGTTCCATCATCTTGAGACGAATCTGGACCGGTGGAAAAGCGATGCGGAAACCCGGATCGTGATTGTGGATTTCCATGCGGAGGCAACCGCGGAGAAGGCGGCGCTTGCCCGTCATTTTGACGGGCGCGTCACATTGGTGGCCGGAACGCACACCCATGTCCAGACCGCGGACGAAACCATCCTTGAGCGCGGGACCGCTTTCATCACCGATGTTGGAATGACCGGACCCGTCGACAGCATCATCGGCATGGAGCCGTCCTCATCGATCCGACGGTTTGTGGAACGTCTGCCGAGCCCGTTCGAAGTCGCCGGGGGGCGTGCGATGATCAATGCGGTGCGGGTCGAAGCGGACCCCTCCACCGGACGGGCCTTGTCGATCGAGCGGATCCGGGTGGTGGAGGAGAGCCGGCTTGACTGACCGTATCATCCGTCGACGTCCGGTTGCCCGTGCCGCCAGGCGCCTGTCCGCCGCCATCGCGCTGTCGGCGCTTGTCCTCAGCGTATGCGGCTGCGCCCGGACGACAACGGTTCCTTCCGTCACAACGACCGGCATCGAGGCGCCCACTGCAACACTGGCCCCCGTGTCCGGTGAGTTGCGTCTGTGGGTGGAGCCCTTTGCCGCCGGAGCCGATCCCTTGCGCGACGGGAACCGCACGCATATCGCATTGTACCGGCTGGTGTACAACGGATTGTTCCGGATGTCGGGAGACCTTTCGCCGGAAGCCGATCTCTGCGACGGATGGTCCGTGTCGCCGGACGGACGCTCGCTGCTGGTCTCGCTGGACGACGGCCGGTTCTTCCACGACGGCTCCGAGGTGGATGCGGAGGATGTTGTCGCCAGCTACAATGCCGTCATCGCAGCAGGTGACGCTTCCCCCTACGGAGACGACCTGGCGTGTTTTTCCGAGGCGGTGGCGGTGGACACCATGACGGTCCGCTTCAGGCTGGTCCGGCAGGATGTCTTCGCCTGCCATTCGCTGATCTTTCCGATCCTTCCCTCTGAGGTTGCCGGTCAAGCCGGGGATGGCTCTTTTCCTCCGGGAACCGGTACATATGCTTTCTCGTCCGGGAGCGGGGACGGTGAGATCCGGCTTGAGGCGCGGGACAGCGGGGAAGGAGCCTGCCTGATCCGCTCGATCCGTGCGGTGGTCCTGCCGGACATCCGTCAGGCGCTCGAAGCACTGGAAGACGACCGGATCGACCTCGTCGATCTGAACAGGGATGAATACGCCTTGTACCGATATCGGCAGGATCTGGCGGTTTACGGATATGCCGGTGCGGATTTTCTGTTTTTCACCTTGCAGGCGGGTTCCGGAAAGGCGTTATCCTCTGCGGACTCCTTCCTGTTTGTACGCTCGCTGCTCGACGGCATCCGCTCCACGGCCGGCATGTCGGAGTGGAACATCGTCCCTGCGGCACTGCCGGCGCCCTCCTGGTCACAGGTTTTGGCCGGCGGCGCGTCCGAGACGCCGCCCGCCGCCCTCCCGTCGCCGGGATACCAGTGGCCGGAAGGCCAGGCCGTCACCCTTCTGTATCCGGCGGAAGATCCTGTCCGGACACAAGTCGCACTGTATGCCGGACAGGTTCTCGCGGCGGCCGGCATCCGCGTTGTTCCGGTCGGTGCGGATCCGGCCGCGTTCTCCGCACGGCTCTCCTCCGGGGCGTTCGACATCGCCTTGTGCGAGGCGACCACATGGAGCGTTCCCGATCCGGTATGGCTCTATCTGGAGAGTCCCCTACGGTCTTTGCCGGGCGCAGACACGCTGCCCCGCGCTTCCGCACTGGCGGAAGAGTATGGAACAGCCACGGCCTCGCTCGCCGCTCTGGCGGGAAACCGGCCGGATTTCGCGGACTGGACGGCATTCCGCCAGTCGCTGCTCGATTGCGCCTCCACGGGACCTTATGTCGGGATCGGCTTCGCTGAGCAGGGGCTGATCGCCGGCAGCAGGATCAAAGGCCAGTTTTCTTCGACAAGGGACAATCCGTACAATGGAATCCGAGAGGTGTGGGTATGGTCTGGATCCTGATCGTGTCTCTCCTGATCTGTGTCGACCAGATGACCAAAGCACTGGTCATCTCCGCCATCGGTCCCTGGGAACGTATTCCCGTAATCAAGGGATTCTTCTATCTGGTCAACCGGACGAACACCGGGGGGGCCTGGAGCCTGTTTGCCGGCTTCGACTGGAGTATCCTCGTCCTGTCGATCCTCTCCGGTGTCGCCTGTCTGGTGATTGCGGTTCTGATGGTCCGATGGAAAAGCACCCCGATGCGTGTCTGTCTATCGGTCATTCTGGCCGGGAGCGCCGGTAATCTGATCGATCGGGCCGTTTATTCAGGCGTCACCGATTTCCTGAGTTTTCGTTTCTTTGGATACGAATTCCCGACCTTCAACTTCGCGGACATGCTGCTTGTATGTGGTACAATAGTAATGATTCTTTTACTGTTGATACATCCTGCCTGGCTCTCCTCCATTGGGGGGCACAGACATCCCGTCGATCCGGAGTGAGGACGGACATTGATCAAAACCATCCGAACCGATGCCAGCGGAATCCGACTGGACGCTTATCTGCCCTCCGTGCTGGACAACATCTCCAGAAGCTATGTGCGCCGGTTGATCGATGACGGACGGGTCCGCATCAACGGCACGCCCGCCAAACCATCCTATCGTGTGGAGCCGGGACTGGAAGTGGTGGTGGATCTGCCGGATCCACGCCCCGACCGGGCCGTCCCGCAGTCGATCCCCCTTCATATCGTGTACGAGGACGAATGGATCCTGGTGGTCGATAAACCTCAGGGCATGGTGGTCCACCCCGCTCCGGGGCACCAGGAAGGGACGCTGGTCAATGCCTTGCTGGCGTACTGCGGGAACCAGCTGTCGGATCTCAACGGGATTCTCCGTCCCGGCATCGTCCACCGGATCGACAAGGACACATCCGGACTGCTTCTGGTTGTAAAGGACAATCGTGTGCATGAGAAGGTCGCCGCGCGGATCCGCCGGCACGAGATCACCCGTACCTATCTGGCCATGGTATACGGGACGATGCCGGCCGGGGAGGGAACCATCTCGGCGCCGATCGGAAGGGATCCCCGGAACCGGAAGAAGATGGCCGTCGTCCAATCCGGTAGAGAAGCCACCACGCATTATCGGGTACTGCTCGCTTTTCGTGCCGCCTCCTGGATCGAGTGCCGGCTCGAAACCGGAAGGACTCACCAGATCCGCGTCCATCTGGCATCTCTCGGCCACCCCGTGGTCGGGGATCCGGTATATGCACCCGGACGCAAGGACTACGGTCTGGCAGGACAGGCGCTGCATGCAGCTGTACTCGAATTCGATCATCCGGCGACCGGAGTCCGGATGCGGCTCGAAGCCGAACTGCCCGCTCACCTGCGGTCGCTGCTGGAGAACATGACATGAAACACGCCGATTCGCCGAACCCGAACGGGCAAGCGAAGGGAAACACCCTCCAGAACCGTCTGCTGGTTGCCGCCCTTCTGCTTCTGCTCGGCCTGTTTGCGTCACGGCTGACTCTTGAGATCCGCCAGTCGAACCGCGAGAGGGCGGAGGCCCGCACCGATTATGACTACTATGCGGAGATGCTCGCGCAGGAGCAGTTGCGGGCGGACAATCTGGAGAGCCGGATCGAAGATCTGACGGCCCGATTGTACGGCTCGTACGACTCGATCCTCGAAAAGAGCGGGAACGAAGAGCTGCAGCGGTCCTGGGATACCGCCCGCGCACTGGCCGGGTTGACGGCGGTGACGGGACAGGGAATCCGGATCACCCTCCACGATGCATCGGTGATCGACACCGCCAACAGCACGACGATCATCCATGACTCCGACGTGCAGTATGTGGTCGACACACTCCGGGCCTTCGGAGCGAAAGCAGTCGCGGTCAACGACGAGCGGATCGTCGGAACGAGCAAATTGACCTGCAACGGTCCGACCATCCTGATCAACCGCAAGTATTGCCCGGTGCCGTATGTGATCACGGCCGTCGGCGATGCCGGCACCATGGCCGCATACCTGAAGGGCGACTCCTACCTGCTGGGACGCATGGCGGACGGAGTGCGCATCGAGATCGACGTACTTGAGTCGGTCACGGTACCGGCATATCGCGATACACAGTTCATCGAGCAGCAGATCGATCTGCTGGAGGTGGTGGATTCATGAAAAACCGGAATGTAACGCGGTCGGTCACGTTTTCCCTCGTATGTCTGCTGCTCGGCATCATCATCGCGCTGCAGCTGAAAAGCATCAACACCAGCGCCAATGTCGCGCTCGCGGAGAACCGCCGTGTGGAGGAACTGTCCCAGGAACTCATGGAACTCATGCAGAAAAACGGGGAACTGGTGGACAAGATCGACCAGCTTCAGGCCGCTCAGCGCCTGATGGACAGCCAGTCGGCCAACGAAGAGGCCAGGCTGCAGCAGATCATCGCGGAACGCGACCGTGCGGAAGTGTTTGCGGGATTGACCGACGTGTCGGGTCCGGGCGGAACCATCACCCTGATGCCTGCCAAGAATGCCGCTGTAGACGACATGAAACTCCGCGTCCTGGTGAATGCGCTGCGGGCGTCGGGCGCCCAGGCGATCTCGGTCAATGAGCAGCGGCTGGTGTCGACTTCGGAAATCATCGACTCCGGCAGCTACTATGTGACCATCAACGGACAACGTTTTCTGCGGTCCGGGCAGTTCGACATCAAGGTCATCATGGATCCCGCTGCTTTGGAAACCGCGATCAGCATGTTGAATTCGACGTTCAACCAGCTGCGGAACCTGTACCAGATCGACACGGTGTTCATCGCGCTGGAAACGGTCAAGATCGTCCGGCTTGCTCCGGACAGCCCCGCATACCGCCTGGATCTGCTGGAGCAGGCGGGTTGACTGCGGATCCGATCTATTGAAGAATCCGGGAGGAACGGCATGAGCGTACGCATGATGGCAGTGGACCACGGGTGGGATGTCGCTGAACTCTTCGGCGGCCTCAACGCCAACGTGGAGGCGATCGAGAGGATTCTCGACGTCACGATCGAGCTCAAGAACGACGGACTCCATATCGAAGGGGATCCAGCCGATGCGGACAAGGCCGAAGCCGTGCTGACCCGTCTGATCGACGTTCATGAGGCTGGAAGCCTGGTCACCCTCCAGCTCGCCACCTATCTTGCCGAGGCGGCGAAGGAAGGGAGCATGCAGAATGTCGAGGGATACTCACCGGACTGCGTATGCGTCACGGCTAAAGGACGGCCCATTGTCAGCAAGACCGTCGGACAGAAAGAGTACATCAAGGCCATGCAGACCCATGACATCACGTTTGCGATCGGACCTGCCGGTACGGGCAAGACCTTTCTTGCGGTCGCCATGGCGGTCAGCGCATTCCGAAGCCGGCAGGTTTCGCGGATCATCCTGACGAGGCCGGCGGTCGAGGCGGGGGAGAAGCTCGGATTCCTCCCGGGCGACCTGCAGAACAAGGTGGATCCGTATATGCGCCCGCTCTATGACGCGCTGCACGAACTCATGGGGCCTGAGAACTACCTGAAGAACATGGACAAAGGTTTGATTGAGGTTTCGCCGCTCGCGTATATGCGCGGACGTACGCTCGACGATTCTTTCATCATTCTGGACGAGGCCCAGAACACGACATCCGAACAGATGAAGATGTTCCTGACCCGGATCGGTTTCCAGTCCAAGGCGGTCGTCACCGGCGACATCACCCAGGTGGACCTTCCGCGGGACAAACGGTCGGGGCTGCGCGAAGTCCGGAAGATCCTGCGGGGCGTCGAAGGACTTGCGTTCGTCGAGCTCACGCGGCGCGACGTCGTCCGCAACGGACTCGTGCAGCGCATCATCCACGCGTATGAGCGCGATCCGAACGGGAGGGGTTGAACGTGCGACTGCCCGCCAGACTGCCGAAAGCCGCATCCGTGCTTCTCCTGATCCTGCTGACGTTGGGCGCCTCCGCGGCGATGTACCTGCGCGCGCAACCGATCCATTACGACTTTTCCATCGGGGAGGCAAGCCGTTACGATATCGTCGCACAGCGTACCATCGTAAACCAGACGGCCACGGAGGAAGCTGCCGGCAATGCGCTTGCGGCTGTGGAGGATGTGTGGGTCCGTTCGGAATCCATCTCCAGGGACTCCCTCACGGATCTCGAAGCGGTGATGGCGGCTGTCGCCGAGGTCCGCTCCTCCATCGGGGACGTGGATCCCCAAACCGGACTGCCGACACCCGCCGCCGCACTCGCCGGCAGTCTCGTGCAGCAGGTCGGGCAACGGATCGGTGCATCCCTGGATGCAGCCGCCGCACTACGGCTTGTATCCGTTACGGATGATTCCTTTCTCTCGATCCGCAACAACGCGACGGCGATCGCCGGTTTGATCACGACGCTCATGACCGATCGGGTCCGGCTGGATGCGGAAATCGCCACGCGCACCGGTGAACTCGTCAATCGCGCCACCTATTTCAAGGAAGACCTTGATCTCGCCGGGGTGTTGTTGTCCTTGTGCCTCCAGCCGAACGCGGTCCTTGACCAGACCGCCACCGAAAATGCACGGGAAGCCGCCCGGCAGGCTGCAATCGACAATCCGATCCTCATCGAGCGCGGAACCTATGTCATCCGCAAGGGGGAGCCGGTGACTGCGGAAGTGTACCGGCAACTGTCTGATCTCGGCCTGTTGCGGGACGGAGGGATCGACTTCCCCTTGTTCCTTGGTGTGCTTCTCCAGCTGCTGGCCGTGGTAGCCGTCGGTTATGTCTACATCCGGAACTACGCACGGGAACAGATGGCGCCCGTCAGCAACCGGCTGACCTTTTTCCTGGCGGTCGCGGTGCCTTTCCTTGTTTCCGTATATGTGACCCGGCTTTCCCCGCTGGCGCCTCCGACCTACTTCGCCGCAGTGGTCCTGTGCGTGTATTTCGGTCTGCGGATGTCCATCGTGATGTCCACCCTGCTGACCTTCGCGATCCTCCCGATGACCGGATACGATGTCCGGACCATTCTGGCGTCCTTGACCGGGTGCTTTGTCGCCGCCTTGTTCGCACGAGGCATCGCACGCCGTGACAACTACGCGTACATCATCATATCGACCGTGCTGGCCTGCCTGTTTTCCGTTGTCGGATACGGGGTCATCTTCCGTGTGGGCTGGGATGCGATCGTTACAGACATCACCTTCTCCACGCTTTCCGGCGCGTTGTCGGTCATCGCCGCGATCGGTCTCCTGCCGGTCTTCGAGATGCTTCTGAACACCATCTCGCCGATGCGGCTGATCGAGCTTTCGCAGACCGGCAGCGTGCTGCTGCGGAGATTGTTTGTCGAAGCGCCGGGTACCAGCCAACACAGCATGATGGTCGCCAACCTGGCGGAAACCGCAGCCGAAGCCATCGGTGCGAACGCCCTGCTGGCGAGGGTCGGCGCCTATTACCACGACATCGGCAAACTGGACAACCCCCACATGTTCACGGAAAACCAGCAGGGGGGGAATCCGCATGACCAGCTGCCGGCCGTGCAGAGCTCCGCGATCATCACGGCGCATCCGGAGAACGGCGTGCGGATCGGGCGGAGATACCGTCTCCCGCCTGAAATTCTGAAGATCATCCACGAACACCACGGATCGACTGTCCAAACCTATTTCTACCACAAGGCGCGCAAGGAATGCGCGGATGCGGGATACCCCGAACCTTCGGCTGCGGATTTCCGATATCGATGCCCGGTTCCGACCACCCGGGAGTCCGCGCTTGTCATGCTGGCCGATTCCGTGGAGGCAGCCGTCAAGTCGACCGAGACGGTCGAACTGCGCGGTGCGGAAACATTGATCCGCCGAATTGTCAAAGACAAGAACGACCAGGACCAGCTGATCTCTTCAGGCCTCTCATTCCAGGACGTCGAAACCATCATCAAGTCATTCCTCCAGGTTTATGCCGGACATTTCCATGAAAGGGTAAAATATCCCGATGAACGTACTATTCGAAAACCAACAGCGAAAGTATCCCGCTGAATCCCTCCAGGTCATCGCGGAACGCGTGGCGGCGGCGGCTCTGGCCGGATCCGCCGCCATCTTCCGCTGGACGAAAAAAGCTCTCGAACCCGGGATCGGCATCCATCTGGTCGGCACGACCCGCATGCGCGCCGTAAACCGGGATGCCCGCGGCGTGGACCGTGTCACCGATGTCCTGTCGTTTCCCATGATGGAGATGACGGAAGGCCGGATGGCCGGATATCCGGGGCCGGAAGACGTCGACCGCAGCCTGCCGGGCCGATCGGTGGTCTGGCTCGGAGACATCCTTGTCTGCCCGGTCCGCGCGGAAGCGCAGGCAAAGGCATACGGTCACTCGTTCCAGAGGGAATTCGCGTTTCTGGTGGCGCACGGTATGCTGCATCTGCTGGGATACGACCATGAAGACCCGTCGGGGGAAAGCAGGATGTTCGCGCTGCAGGAAAGCATCCTGCAGCAGCTTGGATATTATCGATGCCGCCTGGAGGCGGAAGGAGAATCCCATGACGCCATCTGAAAATCAGGAAACGGTCCGCTCCGGTTTCGTCGCCATCCTCGGCCGCCCCAACGCCGGCAAATCGACGCTGCTGAACCGCTTGTCGGACATGCACCTGGCGATTGTTTCCCCAAAGCCGCAGACTACCCGGCATACGATCCGCTGCATCGTGGACGACGATGATTCCCAACTGGTTTTCATCGATACGCCCGGACTGCACAAACCGTCCAACCGGCTCGGAACCATGATGCAGGAATCCGCATGGAAGGCGCTTTCGGATTCGGACGCGGTCCTGCTGATGGTCGACGCGGAACGGCCGGGTCCGTCCGCCTTGGAGAAAGAGACGGTGAGCCGGTGCGTATCCACGGAGACACCGCTGTTTGTCGCCCTGAACAAGGCGGACAAGATCGCGAAACCGCTGTTGCTTCCGATCATCCGGGACTATGCAGCCCTGCAGGGCATCCAGGCGATCATCCCGATCAGCGCGCGCACCGGTGACGGCGTGGATATCCTGCTGCAGGAACTGCGCAAGGCGATGCCGGCCGGACCCCGGTTTTTTCCGAGGGACATGCTGACGGACCAGACCGAGCGGGTACTTTGCGCCGAATTGATCCGGGAACAGGTATTGCGGTCGCTGGACGAGGAAGTTCCGCACGGGATCGGGGTGCTGATCGAACGGTTCGAGGAGTTTCTGGAAGGCGAGCCCGCTGCGGACGGAGAACGCGACCGGATTTCGATCGGCGCGGTCCTGTACTGTGAAAAGGATTCCCACAAAGGGATTCTGATCGGCAAGGGCGGTTCCATGCTGAAGAAGATCGGGACGGAAGCACGTGCCCGGATTGAGGAAATGACCGATTGTCCGGTCTATCTCGAACTGCTCGTCAAGGTCCGCGAAGACTGGCGCAACCGGAAAGGAATCCTGACCGATCTCGGCTATGGAGGGGAGGACTGACGCTTGGACCATGTCAAAGTCCGCGGCATTGTCCTTCGCGAAACAGACTATCGGGAAGCCGACCGGATCATCGACATCCTGACGGCGGAACGCGGATTGCTTACCGCCACCGCCCGCGGTGCGCGCCGGCAGAATAATCCGCTTCTCCCGACCACCCAGGCCCTGTCTTTCTGTGATTACGAACTGTTCCACAACGCACGGACCGGGATGTACTCCGTGGACGCCTCGGAACGCGTTGCGGACTTCCGGCGGATCCGGGAGGAAGTCGAACGGCTTGTCTGCGCCGCCCACGCAGCGGAACTCATGGTTGACGCGGCCCGCGATGATCCGGCGGATTCGCCGGTCCTGTTCCGCCTGATGGCGGTGACGCTCGCTTCGCTCGACCGCCCGGAACGGGAGCCCCTCCTGACGGTCCGTGCGTTCGAATTCCGCTTGATGTGCCTGATCGGTTTCATGCCTGTCCTGGATGAATGTGCGGTCTGCGGTGCCCCGCTGCCGTCCGGGGAAACCCGGTTCGGGCTGTCGGTCTGCGGCATGGTATGCACCCGGAGCGCCTGCACTGCGCGGGCAGGGGAACGGCTGCCCGTGCCTGACGGAACGCTCGCCTGCATGCGCTATCTGCGCGACGCTCCGCTGGACCGGCTGTTTTCCTTCCGGCTTGATCGGCGGGAATTCGATTCCCTTTCGAACGTATGCGAACGATTCGTCTCCAACCAGATGGAGAGGAGGTACACCCGTCTGGACATCCTGTCGACACTTTAATCCCTGCAGATCAGCCGAATTCTTCGATCTTTTCCGACAGTTCCTCATCGCTTTCGATGAACCGCGGATTCCACTCTTCCGGGAAAAGCTCGACATACTCGGGGCGCAGATACCGGTCGTCCAGCAGTACAACGAATCCCCGGTCCTCATCGCTTCGGATGACCCGGCCGGCCGCCTGCTGGACCTTGTTGAAACCCGGGTACATGTATGCGTATTCAAATCCGCCATCCATCGTGTTCTGGTAATACTCTTTCATGATCTCGCGTTCCGGGCAGAACCGCGGCAGGCCGGTTCCGACGATCACGACGCCGCTCAGCCGATCCCCCGTCAGGTCGATCCCCTCGCCGAAAACCCCTCCAAGCACCGCAAACGCCACCAGCGTCCGTTGTCCGAACTTGGAAAAACGGTCCAGGTACCGCTTTCGGGCCGTTTCACTCATGTTTGACGTCTGCACAAGTACCGCCGGTTCCGGACCGCCGGATTTCCGGCTGAACTCCAGAAAGGCGGCATGCACCTGACGCAGATACTCGAAAGATGACAGAAAGACAAGGTAGTTTCCGGTTTTGACCGATACCGCGGCATGGATCGCCGACGCGACCTGCCACACGGTTTCCCGGCGCTGCCGGTAACGGGTCCCGATCTTG
>JAGOFF010000236.1 GCA_017997315.1 Clostridia bacterium | reverse complement strand
CCGTCGTCTATTTCAACGATTACTCCATCTCTGGCCCGATCCTCGACAACATCCTGGAGAACATCGCCATGAGCTGGGGCGGCGAAATCCGGATGTATGAGGCGGTCTACAGCCAGCTGGACTTCATCCGGGGGCTGGGGATCAACGTCTACGGACTCCCGCTCTTCGCGGTGTTCGAAAACGGCGTGCTGGTCGGCCAGCGCGGCATGGCCGTCGAGGAGAACCAGATCAGCGTGTGGCTGGATACCTTCAGGGCGGCCCATATCTACCGCGCCTTCCCGCGCACCGTGTTCGGCAGCGTCGGCGACGGGAGCCGCTCAACCTACTTTATCAGCGAGCTGATCCTGATGCCGGAAAGGACCGGCCTGGCCGGATTCATCCGATGCAGGGACAATACGATCCTGTCCGTCGAGGAACATTCGCCGCTGTATGCGCTGATGGAGAATACATTCGGCGGCTCCGGCAGGACATCGTTCGGACTGCCGAACCTCGACGCCCGGATTCCGGCACCCGGCCTGCGGTATTTCATCTGCAGGGACGGGCGGTTCCCCCTGAGGGACGACGACTGGAAGCTCAACGAGGTGGTCAGCGGCGACATCAAGTATCTCGAGTTCCCCATGGAGGACCTGAATTCCAACTCCTTTATCGGGGAGGTCGTCCTGGTGAAAGGCGAACCCGATGAGTGGTACGTTCAACTCATGGTCCCCTGTGACGGACGGATGCTGAGCATGCGCGACGAACCGATACTGGGCAGTCTGCTCGGAAACCGGTTCGGGGGCGACGGAAACAGCGCGTTCGCGGTACCCGACCTGTCGCACGTGACGGCACCCGTCCCGGGCGCCCAGTATTACATCATGCGCGAGATGATCTATCCGAGCGAATGAACGGCGCCGCGGGGCGCACCCGGCGGGGAGAGTGGAAACGACCCATGGAGAACCGGCTGGCGCACATCATCGGACTTGCCCGGGAGGATGACAACATCCGGAGCGTCGTGCTGTACGGTTCGCGCGCGGACGACCGGATTCCGCCGGACCCGTACCAGGATCTCGATCTTTTCTTCATCGTCCGGCGGCGGGAGGCGTTCGACCGCTCCGTGTTCGGGGACATCCGTTTTTGTTTTTCCCCGAGCCGGGTGTATCCGGACCTGTTCCCGGACGAAGACGCTTACCTGATGATTCTGGGGGACGACGACCGGATCGACCTGACGGTCGGAACCCGGGAGGCCTATGAGGCCTGGCTTCCGGGGAGTCCGGGAGGCCCGCGGAGAGGGCCGGTCCGGATCCTGCTCGACAAGAACGGCGCGCTCGGGGTGTCCGCGGCCGCTGTCGCCCCGCGCGACGCCGGTCCGTCCATGGATGAGGCGCGTTTACGGGACACCTGTACGGAGTTTTTCTGGGAGACCCAGAACATGGCGAAAGGGCTCCTGCGGGACGAGATTCCCTATGCGATGTTCATCCGCGACGTGTCCATGCGGGACATGCTGCACCGCATGCTGGACGCGCGCATCGGACAGACGTGCGGCGACGGCGCGCAGGTCGGCACGCTGGGCAGACACCGGAAAAAGTACCTGCCGGAAGCCCGATACTCCGCCTACCGGGACACGTACCGGTCCAACACCGACGCGGATCTGTGGGATTCGCTGTACGGCATGATGGACTTGTTCCGCGATTCGGGGACGGAGGTCGCGGAGGCCTGCGGCTTCGAGTATCCGGCGGAGGACGAGCGCACGATGCGGGACTACGTGCGCCGGATGCGCGGCCGGGCTGCGTACACCCCGGCGGAGACGGCCGGAAACGGGACGGACGATCTGTCGGAAGAGGCGTTCCGGATCGACGCCGCGCGATGGTGCCGGGAAATCGAGTCTTTCATCCGGCATAAGTTCGACGAGTCCATGCGGGAGGGGATCGTCGTGGGGATCTCCGGCGGGCTGGACTCCAGCGTGACGGCCGCGCTCTGCGTCCGCGCGGTCGGCCGGGACAAGGTGGTCGGACTCCTGCTGCCCGAACGGTTCGGGAATCCGGAGGCCGGCCGGTACGGCCGGATGATCGCCGCGCACCTGGGCATCCCGACGGCCCGGATCAACATCACCCCCATCCTGCGCGGACTGGGGACGTCGGATCTGTTTCTCGCTTCGATCTCCGGCCGCGAGTCCTGGAAGAAGACGGTCAACCGGTCCGTGCAGAAAAAAGGTCATACCGCGGAGGCCGACTATCTGAAAACGCTGCAGGGAACGCTGGATCCGGAACGGCGGAGACTGGTGGCGAAGGTCGGGTCCAAGCAGAGGGCGCGGCTGGCGGCCGTGTACCGGTTCGCGGAAGAGAACAACTGCCTGGTTGCAGGCTCGTCCCACAAGACGGAGCGGATGGTCGGGCTTTTCGTGAAATACGGGATCGACGACGGTGCGGACATCATGCCCCTGCGGAACCTGTACCGGAGCCATACGATGCAGCTGGCGGAGCACCTGGGCATCCCTGCCGGTATCCTGCGGCGCCCTCCGAATCCGGACATCCTGCCGGGCATCACGGACAAATATCAGGGGTACTTCCATCTGGATCCGTCCCAGGTCGACCGCATCCTGCTGGGGCTGGAGAAGGGCCTGACGGATGCGGTGATCGCGGAGCGGACCGGAATCGAAGAAACGGCGGTGCGCCGGATCCGCGAAGTCGTGCGTCTCAGCGAAAACATCCGGAGCCATGAAGCCGCACCGGATCCGACATGAGCCGGGAGGAGACGCGTCCATGAAGAACCTGATCCTGGTCAACGGCACCATGGGCGTCGGAAAGACGGCGACCTGCCGGGCCCTGATGAAGCGGCTGCCCCGCTGTGCTTTCCTGGACGGCGACTGGTGCTGGGACATGTCCCCGTTTGTCGTGACGGACGAGACGAAGGCCATGGTGACGGACAACATCTGCCACGTGCTGAACAACTTTCTCCGCTGCACAGCGTACGACAACATCCTGTTCTGCTGGGTGATGCATGAACAGTCGATCATCCGGGATATCACGGACCGGCTGCGGACCGACGGCTGCCGGGTGCACCTCTTCTCGCTCGTCTGCTCGGAAGAGGCGCTGGTGTCCCGGTTGTCCGGGGATGTGGAGAGCGGGCTGCGCGAGAGCGAAATCATCGCCCGGAGCGTCGCCCGGCGGGGAAAGTACCGGGATTTGGATACGGTGAAGATCGACACGAGCGGCATCACCGCCGGGGAAGCCGCGGAGAGGATCCTGGCGTACATCGGCTGCAGGGACGGGATCGAACCGTGAGACCCGGTGCGCATCGGGATCTCCGGCTGGTCAACGTGCGGCTGGGCGGCACGCTCCCGGAGGAGGCGCACCGGCAGCTTTCCGCCTGGGCGGCGGAGTGCGCGGAGCGCGTGCTTCCGCTGTTCGAGTCGGTCCGGCCCGGGGACGGACGCCCCCGACGGGCGGTCGAAGCGGCTTACGCCTGGGCGCGCGGGGAGATCCGCGCCGGGGAGGCGCGTACGGCGGCCTTGTCCTCGCATGCCGCCGCACGGGAGACCGACACCGCACATGCGGGCGCGCGGGAAGCCGCCCGGGCCGCGGGTCAGGCCGCCTCGGTGGCGCACATGCCCGCGCACGAACTCGGAGCGGCGATGTACGCCATCCGGGCGATACATGCCGCCGCTCCGGAGGCGGAACGGATGGAGGCGGGCCGCGCGGAATGCCGCCGGCAACGGAGTCGGCTGCCGAACGGGGTTCGGAACCTGGTGCTCGACGATCAGCGGCTGCGGAACGCAAAGTGCGGACATGTTTTCTCCGACGAGGCGGATGACAGTCTCCAATAA
>JAGOFF010000235.1 GCA_017997315.1 Clostridia bacterium | reverse complement strand
GTACCCCATGTCGCGGAAATATTCCGCGATGGTGATTCCGGTGTAGATCGAGGCCTCGCGCGCCGCGACGGGCATGTCGGAGGTGTTGGCGATCAGCACGGTGCGCTTCATCAGGGATTCGCCGGACTTGGGGTCCTTGAGTTCCGGGAACTCCATGAGCACGTCGGTCATCTCGTTTCCGCGCTCGCCGCAGCCGATGTATACGACGATGTCGACGTCGGACCACTTGGCGAGCTGGTGCTGGATGACGGTCTTGCCGCTCCCGAACGGACCCGGGATGGCGGCGGTGCCGCCCTTTGCGATCGGGAAGAACGTATCGATCGTGCGCTGTCCGGTGATCATGGGGCCCCGGGGCGCGACTTTCTCGACAAAGGGACGGCCGCGGCGGACCGGCCAGCGCTGCATCATCGGCAGCCCGACGGTTCCGCCCGCGGTGCGGACGTTCACCACCGTCTCGGTGATCGTATGCGGACCGCCGAAGACCTCCTCGACCGTGCCGGACACCCCGACCGGGACGAGGATGCGGTGGTTGACCAGCGTGGTCTCCTGGACCGAGCCCAGAATGTCGCCGGGCTGGACCGCGTCGCCGGGCGCGACGGCCGGCACAAACTCCCAGATACGCGTCCGGTCGAGGTTGTCGGCCCGGACGCCGCGCGGGATGTTGCTGCCGGTCATCTCGCGGATGCGCTCCAGCGGGCGCTGGATGCCGTCGAAAATCTCGCCGATCAACCCGGGCGCGAGTTCCACCGACAGCGGGGCGCCCGTGGACTCGACCGGCTCGCCGGGACCGAGCCCGGCGGTCTCCTCGTAGACCTGGATGGAGGCGCGGTCCCCGTGCATCTCGATGATCTCGCCGATCAGCCCGAGATCCGAGACGCGCACCACGTCGAACATGTCGGCGTCGCGCATCCCTTCGGCGATGACCAGCGGTCCCGAGACCTTGACGATCCTGCCAGTGGTGTTGTTCTCCATTTTCCTGTCTCCTTGTCCCTCGTCCGGTATCAGCTGTCGAATCCGAGTATGTCGATCCCGACGGCTTTCTTGACGGTGTCCTTGACCTGTTCCATCCCGATTCCCAGGGTTCCCTGGGTGGAGGGGATGGGTACGATGGCGGGCAGCCTGCGGGACCTCAGCCCGTCGATCTCCTCCATCACCAGCGAAGCGGCGTGCTCGGTGATGAACACGATGGCGAATCCCTCCGCCACCGTCCGCTTGAGCCCTTCCAGTATTTCAGCGCGGCTGACCGCCTCGATGCTTTCCATTCCAAGCGCACGAAAGCCCATGACGCTGTCCCGATCCCCGATGACGGCTACCTGGTTCATCGGACGTCCCTCCCTGTCACAAATACGGTTCGCGCAGCAGATCCCGCGCGGCGGCCGGATCCATATGGTTGCGCAGAAACGCCAGGACGATCCGGGCGTTCTTGACTTCGGTCCTCACGGCATAGACATAGGCGACGACGACTTCCGGTCCGAAAGGAATCCTGCGCGCCTCCCTCACATGCCGCATGACCAGGTCGTCCGCGGCTTTGCCGTATCGCGACGCCCAACCGGTCCGGTCCAGATCCGCCAGGGTCCCCTCCACCAGTGCCGCGTACGGGGTGTCCCGGTAGGCGGCGGTGATGTCCTCATCCGTCAGGCCGGCCAGTGTTCCGACCGCATCCGGCGGGACGAGTCCCCCCGCCACCAGGGAGCCGGTCAGATACTCGCGGGAGAATCCGGCTTTCCTCGTCCGAAGCAGCATGCCGAAGTTCACCAGATCGGACCGCATGGCGATCAGCCGGGAGAACCAGGGATTTCCGAGGGACTCCGCGGTTTTCGCGCAGAAGACGGCATAGGCGTGATCCAGCCGGATGTCGATTCCGGACGCGTCGCCGGTATCCGCATAGGCGGCGAAAGCGGCCTGGACCGCCGCCCAGAGCCAGTCCGGGATGTCCGCACCCGTTTCGTCCCGGTCGCGGACGGCTTCGTACAGCCGGTACGGCGGGACGCCCGCGGGCAGTTCGATCCGTGTCTCCAGCGACTCGAAGGATTCCGCCCTGGGGCCCGCCATCGCCTTGATGAAGACTTTCGCGTTGGCGGTGTCGCCTTCACGGTAGAAGACATCCAGATAGGGTTTTTCCAGCGCAAGGGCGCAGGCGGTCTCGCAGGCGCGGACATATCCCGCATTGAGCATCCGCCCGTTGGTCTCGGCCGCGGGATATCCCGCTTCCGTCAGAATACGGCCGAACTCGACCGTATCCCCGGCTTCGGTCAGCCGCAACGTGCGCGCCGAATCCATCAGGCCGGTCTCGAGCGCGCGGATGCGGCCTGCGGCATAGGCATAGTCCACAGGCTTGATCCCGGCCTTGCCGGTTTTGAACAGCGGATCTTCCAACGGGTTCCCGCCGGGCTGCCAGGCGGCCTTTTTCTGTTTCATCGGGCCGTCCTCATTTCTCGATCAACGAAGCGGCATACGATTCCAGATCGTCGCGGGACTGCCGCGTCAGCATCTCAAACGTCAGGTTGTCCTCGATGAGCCCCCGCCTCAGCACCAGGCCGCCGCTGAAGGAACCCGGCTCCGCGGCCGTCTCCAGGTCAAGCGGTGGCAGGCCGGCCTCAAGCCGGGCCTTCCGCCATGCTTCCACCGAAGCGGCCCCGACGCCGGAAGCCAGGTCGGCCGCGGCGAACACCACGGTTTCCCCGCCCTTGGCGGCACCCAGGAAATCCGCATACAACCGGATCTTCTCCGCATCCGGCATCTGCGCCAGATGGGCGGCGGCACGGTCCACCATGCCCGCCACCATCCGCCGGCGCGCGTCCAGGACGATCCTGCGGGACGTCATGGCCGCGGAAGACTCCGCCCGCGCGATCACGGCGGCGGCTTCCGCCTCGGCGGCTTCCCCGGCGGTGCGGATCCTTGTCTCCGCCTGAACCTTTGCCTCCGCGCGGATCGCTTCGGCCTGGGTCCCGGCTTCCGTCAGAATCCTCTCCGCCTCGCTCCGGGCATCCGACAGGATGCTTTCGATGATGAGGTCCAGTCCGTTCATACCTTGATTCCGAGCAGGATCATGAGCATCGAGGCCAGCAGCGCCAGGATGGCATACGTTTCAACCATGGCCGCCAGGACGATCGCCTTGGACTGCTCTCCGGGCTGCTTGGCGACCATCATCATGCCGTTGGCGGCGACGCGGCCCTGCAGGATGGCGGAGAAATACAGGACGACCATGCTCGGGACGCAGGCCATGAAGAACTGCATTCCGACCAGCGTGCTCATGCCCCCGGACGTGCCTGCCAGGAAGCCGCCCTTGACCATGACCATGAACCAGACGAGCAGTCCGTAGATGCCCTGGGTGCCCGGCAGAGCCTGGAGGATCAGCAGCTTGCCGAACAGCTCCGGTTTTTCACTCAGGATCCCCGCAGCGGTCTCGCCGGACAGTCCGACGCCCTTGGCCGACCCCCAACCGCCAAATGCCGCCGCCAGAGACGCGCCCATGAACGCCAGCACCTGGCCGCTGAAGAAGAAGTCCACCAGTCCTTTGAGAAATTCCATGTTTCCATCCTCCAATAATCGTGGTCGGTCCGTTTATTCGATCTCGGTATATCTTGTCCGGGCGCTGAACGGCGTCCACGGCCGCCCGCCTCCCTCGAAGAACTTGCTGAAGAACTCCACGTAGTGAAGCCGGCTGGTATGCACATAGGCGCCCAGCGCGGAAAGCGCGATGTTGAGGGCATGGCCGCCCAGAGCGACGACGATGAACAGCGGGAGTCCGACGAGCCCGAACCCCGCGATGGAGCCGATCATGTTGACGACCATCGCGATGACGCCCCCCGCC
>JAGOFF010000019.1 GCA_017997315.1 Clostridia bacterium | reverse complement strand
AACCGGGCCCCTGCTGGGACCCGGCGTTGAAGAATCGATTTTTCCGCGGCGCGGGAGTTCGTCCGCTACTCCGTCGTCCGGCCGTCCTCCGGTCCGGGCTCCGCGGCGGCTTCCGCCTCGGCCTCGGCCTGCTCGAAGTCCTCCGCGGCTTCCCCGTTCTCGTGCTCCACGACCGCGATGTCCACAACCTTGCCGTCCCGGGTGCGCATCAGGGTCACGCCCTGGGTGATCCGGGCGAGGGTCGGGATCTCGAGCGCCCACATCCGGATGATGACCCCGTTGTCGCTGATGAGGATGATGTCGTTTTCGTCGTCGACCAGCCCGATCCCGACCAGCCGGCCGGTCTTCTCGACGGTCTTGTACGTGATCAGGCCTTTGCCGCCCCGGGTCTGGACCCGGTAGTCGTCCATCTCGGTGCGCTTGCCGAAGCCGCGCTCCGACACGACCAGCAGCGTCTTCCCGGCTTCGATCGGGGCCATGCCGACGACCTCGTCCCCGTCGTCCAGCAGGATCCCGCGCACGCCCTGGGTGTTGCGCCCGGTGTCGCGGACGTCCTTTTCGTGGAACCGGATCGACATCCCGCCCCGGGTGACCAACACGATGTCGTGGTCGCCGTCGGTCAGCCGGACGCCGATGAGCTCGTCCTCCTCACGCAGGTTGATCGCGATGAGTCCGCTCTTGTTGATGTTGGCGTACTCGCCGAGCAGCGTCTTTTTGACCGTGCCCGAGCGGGTCGCCATCATCAGGAAGCCGTCCTGCTCGAAATCCCGGATGGGGATGATCGTACGGACCTTCTCGCCGCCCTCCAACTGGAGCAGGTTGATGATCGCGGTGCCTTTGGCCTGGCGTCCGGCCTCCGGGATCTGGTACCCCTTGAGCCGGAACACCCGCCCACGGTTGGTGAAGAACAGCAGAACCGCATGGGTCGATGTCGTGAACAGGCTCTCGACGAAATCCTCTTCGCGCGTCTGCATGCCCGTGATCCCCCGACCGCCGCGGTGCTGTGCCGAATAGGTGCCGAGCGGGAGCCGCTTGACATACCCGAAATGGGTCATCGTGACGACGACGTCCTCCTCCTGGATGAGGGACTCGTCGTCGATGTCCTCGTCCACGCTGTCGTCGATCTCGGTCCGGCGGGGCTCGGCGTAGCGCCGGCGGATGACCGCGAGCTCGTCCTTGATGATCTGCGCCAGCGTCGTCTCGTCCGACAGGATCGCCTGGAAGCGCTCGATGCGCTCGCACAGCTCCGCATACTCCGCCTCGAGCTTTTCCACCTCGAGTCCGGTCAGCCGGCCGAGCCGCATGTCGACGATATGCTCCGCCTGCTTTTCGCTGAAGCCGAACCGGCCGCGCAGCCGTTCACGCGCCATATCTTCGTTTTTGGAAGACCGGATGATCGCGATGACCTCGTCGATCGCGTCGATCGCGATGCGGAGTCCCTCGACCAGATGCCGGCGGGCCTCCGCCTTTTCCAGGTCGAACCGGGTGCGGCGGAGCACGACGTCCTTCTGGTGCGCGACATAGTGGTGCAGCGCGTCGGACAGCGTGACCAGCCGGGGCTCGTAGCGTCCGTCCGCGTCGGGCACGAGCGCGAGCATGTTGGCGTTGAACGCGTCCTGGAGCGCGGTGTGCTTGTACAGCTGGTTCAGGACGACACTCGCGTTGGCGTCGCGCTTGAGCTCGATGACGATGCGGACCGGATCGTTCCGGTCGGACTCGTCCCGCAGGTCCGAGATGCCCTCGAGTTTCTTGTCCTTCACCAGATCCGCGATGCGCTCGATCAGGCGCTGCTTGTTGACCATGTAGGGCAGGTCGGACACGATGATGCGCTGCCGGGTGGAGGACATCGGCTCGATCGTCGCCTTGGCCCGCACCACGATGCGGCCCCGCCCGGTGCGGTAGGCCTCGCGGATGCCCGCGGTCCCGAGGATCGTGCCCCGGGTCGGGAAGTCCGGGCCCTTGATGACCGTCATCAGGTCGTCGTCGGTGGCGTCGGGGTTGTCGAGCAGCATGACCGCGCCGTCGATGACCTCGCCGAGGTTGTGGGGCGGGATCTGGGTCGCCATGCCGACCGCGATGCCGGTCGAGCCGTTGACCAGCAGGTTGGGGAACCGCGAGGGCAGCACCACCGGTTCGAGCTCGTGTTCGTCAAAGTTGGGCCGGAAGTCGACGGTGTCCTTGTTGATGTCCGCCATCATCTCCAGCGAGATGCGGGACAGCCGGGCCTCGGTGTACCGGTAGGCCGCCGGGGGATCGCCGTCGATCGAGCCGAAGTTGCCGTGCCCGTCGACCAGCATGTGGCGCATGGAAAAATCCTGCGCGAGCCGGACCAACGCGTCGTACACCGACTGGTCTCCGTGCGGGTGGAACCGGCCGAGCACGTCGCCGACGGTGGTGGCGCACTTGCGGTAGGCCTTGTCCGGGGTGAACCCCTGGGAAAACATGGAGTAGAGGATGCGCCGGTGGACCGGTTTGAGTCCGTCCCGGACGTCGGGCAGCGCGCGGTCGGTGATGACGCTCATCGCATAGTCGATGAACGACTTCTTCATCTCATTCTCAAGGTCGACGGGGATGATGGTGGTCTGTTCGGAACGGAAAGCGAGGTCGATCTCCGCCTCTTTGGCCTTCTGCAGCGCCTGCTTGTCGGGCCGCACCCGATCCTTTTCCGGGAGCGTGTTTTCCGCCATTCTTTCCTCCTTGGGGTTGGTTTTCTCTATCCTGAATAGTATACCACAAATAAGGGGTCAAAATGCCCGGAAACGCTACAAAACAGGCGCTTTCTCCGGTTTTCCGGCCTGCCTCGGCCAGCCCGGCGGACACGGTTTTTCCTTGCGCACCAGCACCAGCGAACGGGTCAGCTCCTCCCCCTCCGGAACGGGCAGGACCAGGGTCCGGACCGACTCGATCCGGCCGCCGAGAAGCTTCAGCGCCCGGCCGGCCGCGACGGTTTCGGAGGCTGCGTCGGGACCCTTCATCGCGACGAACAGCCCGCCCGTCCGGACGAGCGGGAGCGCGTACTCCAGCAATACGTTGAGCGGGGCCACCGCCCGGGCGGCGACCATGCCGCAGCCCTCGCGCAGCGGACCGCGCCCGGCGTCCTCCGCCCGCGCGTGGACCGCCTCGATGTCCGCAAGCCCGAGCGCGGCGACGGATTCCCGCAGGAAGCCGACCCGTTTGGCGAGCGCGTCGAGAAGCAGGATCCGGATCCGGGGAGGCGCGGCCGGGACCGTGCGGTCCGCCAGTCGGGTGCGGTCCGTGCCGTCCGCGGGCGAAACCCCGGCCGCGAGGTCGTCGATCGCGATGCGCAGCGGGATGCCGGGAAAGCCCGCGCCGGTTCCGAGGTCGAGCAGCGTGAACCCGTCGATTCCGCCGCCGGCCTGCGCGGCCGCCTCGTCCAGCAGGATCGGCAGTACGGACAACGAGTCCGCATAATGCTTGACCGCGATCCCGCGGTCGTCCAGGACCGCGGTGAGGTTCATGCGTGCGCTGCCCGCGCGCAGCAGCTCCGCGTACCGCACAAGTTTTTCGGCCGCCCCGGCGCCGAGCGTGACGCCGGCCGCGGCGCATGCCGCTCGCGTCGCGGCGTCGAGCACCGCAGGATCGAACGGGACGGAATCCGGCTTCACGCGTCCCCTCCCTGCCGCGCGCCCCGTTCCGAGGCGGCGAGCCAGACCAGCAGGACCGAGACGTCCGCGGGCGAGACGCCCGAGATCCGCCCGGCCTGCCCGACCGAGCGCGGACGCAGCCGCGCGAGTTTCTGCCGGGCCTCGATCCGCAAGCCCGCGATGGAGGCGTAGTCGATCGATTCGGGGAGCAACGTCTCCTCCATACGCCGGAACCGCTCGATCCGGGCTTCCTCGATCCGGAGGTAGCCCTCGTATTTCAGCACGGTCTCGACCTGGGCGCGCACCGCGCGCGGGAGCGCCGGCCGGTCCGGGTCCGCGGGAGCGATCGCGTCGTACGTGATCTCGGGGCGGCGGAGGAGGTCCGCCAGCGCGGTCCCTCCGGACACCGGGGCGCTCCCGAGCGACTCGAGCAGCGGATTGACCGCGGCGGGCATCAGCCGCAGGGCCCGGATCCGCTCGGACTCCGCCTCGATCTGCTTCCTTTTCTCCAAAAAGCGCTGCCAGCGCGCATCGTCCACCAGCCCGATCTCCCGCCCGACCGGAGTCAGCCGGAGGTCGGCGTTGTCCTGGCGGAGCAGCAGACGGTACTCCGCACGTGCGGTCATCATTCGATAGGGCTCGGGGGTCCCCTTGACGACCAGGTCGTCGATGAGCACCCCGATGTAGGCCTGCGAGCGGTCGAGCACCACCGGCGGACGGCCGGCGATGGCGCGAGCGGCGTTGATCCCCGCCATCAGCCCCTGGGCCGCGGCCTCCTCGTATCCAGAAGACCCGTTCACCTGTCCGGCGCCGTACAGCCCCTCCACCCTGCGGGCCTCGAGCGACGTGCGCAGGCAGGTCGGGTCCAGGCAGTCGTATTCGATCGCGTACGCGCTGCGCATGATCCGCACGCGTTCCAGCCCGGGCATCGAGCGCACCATGCGGATCTGCACGTCCTCGGGCATGCTGCTCGACGCCCCGTTGAGATACATCTCCCCGGTCTCCCGACCGGTCGGCTCGACAAAAACCTGATGGCGCTCCTTGTCCGGGAACCGGACGTACTTGTCCTCCAGCGAGGGGCAGTAGCGCGGGCCGGTGCCCAGGATCACCCCGCTGTAGAGCGGGGATCGGCCGAGGTTCTCCCGGACCGCCGACCGGGTTTCCGGAGTGGTCCAGGTCATCCAGCAGGGTATCGGATCCGGTCCGGACCACCCGGGCGCATCCTCGTTGTCGAACGAGAACGGCGTCGGGTCCGGGTCTCCGTCCTGGCGTTCCATCACGGCAAAGTCGATCGAACCCGCGTCCACACGCACCGGGGTCCCGGTCTTGAAACGCAGCAGCGGGAGCCCGAGCGCGGCGAGCGAGCCGGACAGCCCCCGGGACGGGAACATCCCGTCCGGTCCGGATTCGACGATCACCTCGCCGGTGATGGTGCGGGCCTCGAGGTAGGTCCCGGTCGCCAGGATGACCGCGGAAGCCCGGTACACCGCGCGGGTCCGGGTCAGGATCCCTGCGGCGCGCCACCGCGGTGCCGCGCCCTCCTCCGGCTCGCCGCCGGGCAGGGCAAGCGCAAGCACGTCGGTCGCTTCGCCCTGGCGCAGCCACAGCCGCTCCTGGCGCTCGATCGTGTGTTTCATGGTCATCTGGTATGCGCGGCGGTCGATCTGCGCGCGCGGGGACAGGACCGCGGGCCCCTTGGAGCGGTTGAGCATGCGCATCTGCAGCGCGGTGCGGTCGGCCGCCCGGCCCATCTCCCCGCCCAGCGCGTCGATCTCGCGGACGAGCTGCCCTTTGGCGGTTCCCCCGATGCTGGGGTTGCACGGCATGTTGGCGACCGCGTCGAGGTTCATGCACAGCAGCAGCGTCCGCATTCCCAGCCGCGCGGCCGCAAGCGCGGCTTCGCAGCCCGCGTGGCCCGCCCCGACGACGATGATGTCGAATTCGCCCCCGTCGTAGGCGTACGGCAGCGCGAGCGCATGTTCCGGGCTCATCGGCCCGGCCGTCGGTGCGGCCTCGTCCGGCATGCCGCCGGAACCGGGTTGCAGGGTTTTCATCGGATCGTCCATCGCCGTATCCGTTTCCTTTCGTCCGGGCTTGCGCGCCGGTTCATTTACCGACACAGAAACGGGAAAAGACGGTGTCGACGATCCGGTCCGAGACCGCGTCCCCGGTGACCTCCGCCAGCGACTCCGCGGCTTCGCGCAGAATCGCGGACACCATGTCGTGCGGGAGCGCGGGGCGTCCGCCGGCCCCGTCCGCCAGCGCGGAGCACGCCTGCTCCAGCGATCGCAGCGCCTCCCCGACGCACGCGGCATGGCGTGCGTTGAGCAGCAGCACCTCGTCGCCCTCCGGCGCGCCGGCCTGCTCGTACACCGCACGGATCGCGGCGCGGATCCCGGCCAGCCCCTCCCCGGTCACCGCGGAGAACGGGAGCACCTCCGGCGCCCCTTCCCCCAGCAGGGTCCGCAGGGACGCCGCGCTCGCGACGCTCCCCGCGATATCCGCCTTGCCCGCGACCACGACCACACGCGCGCGCGCCGAGGCCTCCAGGATAGCGGTCCGGTCGGCGTCCGCAACCCGGTCGTCCGCGTCCGGGCCGTCGTCCGGGGCGTATACCCACAGCACCAGGTCCGCACGTCCGATCGCGTCCCGCGACCGGTCCACCCCCAGCCGCTCGATGAGGTCCTCGGTTTCGCGGAGCCCCGCGGTGTCGACCAGCCGCACCGGGAGTCCGTCGATGTCCACGATCTCCTCGACCGTGTCCCGCGTGGTTCCCGCGACTTCCGTCACAATCGCCCGCTCGAATCCCGCGAGCCGGTTCAGCAGCGAGGACTTGCCGACGTTGGGCCGGCCCGCGATGACGATGGTGAGCCCCTCCCGCAGCATGCGGCCGCGGGCGTGGGTCGCGGCCAGCGTCCGCGTGCGGGCGGCCAGCGCGGCGACGTCCCGGGCGAGGTCCGCGAGCGCTCCGTCCGCCTCGTCATGCTCCGGATACTCAATACTCATTTCCAGCCGTCCCAGCACGAGGTACAGGTCCTCCGCGATCCCGCGCACATGCCGGGAAAGCGCGCCGCCCAGCTGGGAGGCCGCCGCGCGCGCGGTCCGGGACGCGGATGCCGAGATGAGGTCCATCACCGCTTCGGCCTGGGACAGGTCCATCTTGCCGTTGAGGAACGCCCGTCGGGAAAACTCTCCCGGGCCGGCCGGGACCGCCCCGCATGCGAACAGCGCGTCCAGGATGCGGCGCTTGACCGCGGCGCCCCCGTGGCAGGAAATCTCGACCATCTCCTCCCCGGTGTAGGACCGGGGCGCGCAGAAACGGGTCAGCACGACCTCGTCGATGACCGAACCGTCCGCGGGATCGAGGATGCGCCCGACCGCGCAGGTACGCCCGGGCATGCGGGACACCGCGCCCGCCGGAGAGTTCCCGCCGCCCGCGGGGACGAACATCCGGTCCGCAACGGCCGCAGCATCCGCCCCGGTCATGCGGATGACCGCGAGCGCCCCGATACCGGGCGGCGTTGCCACAGCCGCTATCACAGGATCGGCTGCAGGCCGACCCAGTGATAGCGGCTGTGGCTGGGGAGAACGTGGATCCTGCGTTGATCGCAACGCAGGATCCGTTCTCCTTGCGTCTTTATCACATGGCTCCGCATGTAATCTCTGCTGTAGCGCGTCATTATCGGACGGCTCCGCCGACGATTGCCGTTGTGGCGCGACCGGTTTTTCCGGATAAAAAGATGAACATGCGTTGGGGGCAACGCATGTTCCGTTTTTTTCATTGTCCATATCCATGCCCCTGTGGGTTTCCGCGCGGGCGCGGCATGCCGGGCGGATTACTCCGCCGTCTGCTCCCCGTCCGCGGGCGTTTCGGCGTCCTCCGCAGGCGCGACGATGACACGGCGCTCCGGATCCACGCCTTCGCTGAACGTCATCACGCCGGGATATCCCTGCAGCGCGGTGTGGATCACGCGGCGTTCCGCCGGGTTCATGGGTTCCAGCGAATACCGGCTGCCGCTGCGCGCGACCTTGGCCGCGGTGCGCTCCGCCAGGCTGACCAGCGATTCCTCGCGGCGGCGGCGATACCCGCCGATGTCCAGCACGACGCGCACCCGCTCCTCGCTGTTCTTGCACGCCACGAGGGTGGAAAGGTACTGCAGCGCGTCCAGGCTCTCGCCGCGGCGCCCGATGACCGCACCCACGTCGCTCCCGTTGACGTCGATGAAAATCGTGGAATCCTCCCGATAGGAGCTGATCTGGCCGCGGATGCCGATGCCCGCAAGCACCCGGCTCACGAAATTGACCGCTTCGGTCTCCTCGGGCGTCTCGACTTCGCTCCCGTACTCCTCGTCGTCCCCGTAATATTCGGTTTCGACCGGGGCGGCCGCCGGCGCGGAGACCGCGCCATCCAGCGTCACCAGCACGCGCGCGGGTTTGCGCCCGATGCCCAGGATGCCCGATTCCCCTTCGTCCAACACTTCGATGACAACGTCCTCTACGCTGGCGCCCAACTCTTGCAGTGCACTGTCGATCGCCTCCTGGACGGTCTTGGCGCTTTTCTCGACGGAAATGGCCATATGATGGGTTCCTCCTCCGTAAGGTGTGTATTGACGGGACGCGCGGCATCTGCCGCAGCGCGGGGGGATATCAGGGATTCGCCGGATTCACCGGGACGATCTCCACCCGTTTCTTCCTCTTCGGGAAGCCGTACAGAATCCAGTAGATCACGTAAGACTGCGCGATGCCGAGAATGTTGCCGACGACCCAGTACAGGCCCATCGCGGCGGGCATCGAGAACGTGAAGAACACGATCATGAGCGGCATGAAATACTTCATGCTGTTGGTCATGGCCGCGGACGGGTCGTTGTCGGGTTGCTGGCGGGCGGGATTCTTCTTGGCGAGCTCCTTCTGCTCCTTGAGCCGCTTCTGCGCGGGGCTGGTCCACTCGGTCACCTTGGTCTGCAGGAAGGTGGTCACCAGCGCAAGCAGCGGGATCAGCATCAGCGGGAGGTAGGTCCCCATCTCGTCCCCGAACAGCTTGGCCGGTTTGAACGACGGCGTCGCGCCGAGGTTGAGCCCGAGGAAGCGGAGGTCGAGGAGGTCGGACATTTTCATCCAGCCCTCGTTCACGACATGCGCGAGCGCCCGGGCGTTGTTGCCCAGCGCGTCGATGAGCGGGATGTTGTTGGTGAGCACGGTCTTGGCCTGGGACTCGGTGAGCAGTCCGGCCGGAATGCCGTTGCCGCCGCCCTTGACCAGCAGGTCGGAAATTTTCTGGATGCTCTCCGCGGAGACGTTCATGATGTAGCGGAGCGGCGCCTGGATCGAGCGCCAGATCGGAATGATGATGATGAGCTGCAGGATCATCGGGAGACAACCGGCGGTCATCTTGACCCCGTTCTCCTTGTAGATCTTCATCGTCTCTTCCTGGACGCGCTGCTTGTCGTCGCCGTACCGGCGCTTGATGTCGTTGATCAGCGGCGCGACCGCCTGCTGCTTCATCAGCGAGCGCTGGGACCGGATGTTGAGCGGCAGCAGGATGATGCCCCGGACGAGAATGGTGAACAGGATGATGACGATGCCGTAGTTGTTGACGAGATCGTAGAGGATTTTCATGATCCATCCGAACGCCGTATAGAACGGGTCGAATATGGACAGAGTCAGTGTCGCGAATTCCATCTGGGGTCCGTGCTCCTGTACGATTCTGTCCGGGGGTCAGTCCACCGGATCATAGCCTCCCCGACAGAAGGGGTTGCATCGCAATATGCGCCATAGGGCCTTGAGTCCGCCCCGGAAGGCGCCGTACTTCTGTATCGCTTCCATCGCGTACTCGGAGCATGTCGGGATGAACCGGCAGTTCGCGCCAAGATGCGGGGAAATCGCCTTTTTATAGAACCGGATCAGCGCCAGCAGGATCCTGCGTGCCATCCCGGCCGTCCTCCGTGGTCTCCCGCCGCTCCGGCGCCGGACCCTTGATCAGTCCGATCCGCCGCATCGTGCGGGCGATGTCGTCCGCAATGTCCGCGCATCGCGGGTCTCCGGCCCAGTCGCGCGCGATGAGGACGATGTCGTAACCGGTTTCCAGCTGGGGTTCCAGCATCCGGTAGCTCTCGCGCAACAGGCGTTTCCGCCGGTTCCGGCGGACGCTCCCCTTGACCTTGCGGCTGCAGGAAACCCCCAGACGGTTGCCTGGTGCCCTCTTTTTCATGTAGTGTACCACAACGTACCGGTTCGCCGCGTATTTTCCCTTGTGGTACACGCGGGCGAACTCGTAGTTGAGCTTGAGCGTTGTGGTGAACCGCATAACCGTCAGCGCGGACGCCGCCGCACCCTCCCGCAGCCGGCCTCCCGACAGGCGGAGACGACGACGCGCCGAAGCGCCGTCTTTTCAGACGGCATCCTTTCGGCGGTCGAAGAGAAGAAGAAAGACCACTCAGGCGCGGTCTTCATCATGCGGTGAGCTGTTTCCTGCCTTTGAGACGACGCCGGCGAAGCACTTCGCGGCCTTTGGCTGTCGCCATGCGCTTGCGGAATCCGTGCTCCACGCTGCGCTGGCGTTTCTTGGGCTGGTAGGTCATCTTGGCCATATATGTATTCCCTCCCTGTTCGTGAAAGCAAACAGCATTATATAGGGTAATCGAGGGCCGTGTCAAATGTGCCCTCCGGAGAGGGCCGGGACGTTGTGTGCCGAATCTGCAAAAGGATGAAACCCTTGTCCGGTCTCCTCATAAAACCAGGCACTGTAAAATGGAAGAGCAATGCTCCGTTGTTTTCGGTACGCTTACGACGAGTACACAATTCTTCGCATTTCAGTCCCATTCCCGACGCGAGCGGGGCGTATCCTGAAAACAGGGCAAGGCAATTCGTCCGGAAACCTCCCCGGATGACTCCTCACTGGATCTCCTGACCTTCCTTCTCCTCTCTTCTTTCTCCCGATAGAGCAACCCGTCTGACTGTGGTGGATCAGACGGGTTGCTTCATTGTATGAATCGCCGGTAGGCGGTTCATACCGGGAGAATGATGACCGCCTGAACCGCCGTGCCGGCGCTTCAGGCTGGGGAGAATGATGATCCTGCGTTGATCGCAACGCAGGATCCATTCTCCTCCCGATATCTATTTCAGCTTTGATCTCGTCATCTGTTTGCTTAATCGCCTGAACCGCCGGTAGGCGGTTCAGGCTGGGAGAACGTTGATCCTGCGTTGATCACAACGCAGGATCCGTTCTCCTCCCTTTTCCATCTCAGCTGATATCGCCGTGCAGGCGATTGCGATAGGTATCGCAAGGAGAACGGAATTCGTGCTGTGATCAGCACGAATTCCATGTTCTCCCCTGCCTAAATCGCCGTACCGGCGATTTAGGCAGTGTGGGTTGCGATCACTTCGGCCGCGTCGCCCAGGTGCTCGGCGAGCGACTCGGCCGCGCGGTCCCGTTTCGCCTCGTCGTCGAATAGCCCGAACACCGTCGGGCCGCTGCCGCTCATCGCGGCGAATCCCGCTCCGGCTTCCGTAAGTTGGCGCTTGATCTGCGCGAGCAGCGGATAGGCTGAAACCGTGACGGATTCGAGCACGTTGCCCGCCGCGGCCGCCATCCGGCGCAGATCGCGGGCGGCCATGGCTCGGATCAGCCGCCCGTTGTCCGGGCGCACGCCCAGGTGGTCACGGTCCAGATGGGCGAACACCCATGCCGTGGACACCCCGAATCCGGGCTTGACCAGTATCGCGGGCACGTCCGAGAACGGGGGCAGCGGAGAGATGTACTCCCCGATCCCTTCGCACAGCGCGGTTCCGCCGGTCAGGCAGAACGGGACGTCCGCCCCGATCGAGGCGCCGATCCCGGCCAGCGACGCGGCGTCCAGCCGGCCGGGGTACAACCGGTCGAGTCCGGTCAGTACGCCTGCGGCGTCCGCGCTCCCACCGCCCATGCCTGCGGACACCGGGATCTGCTTTTCAATATGGATCCGCAGCCCGTCCAAAATCCCTGCGGCGGTCCGAAACGCCTCGGCCGCCCGATATGCGGTATTCCGGGCGTCCAACGGGAGGTCCGTCCGGTCGCTGGACAGCCGGATGCCTTCCTCCGCCGGGACCGTTTCGATGGACAATACGTCACAGACATCCACCGTCTGCATGATGGTCGACAGCAGGTGGTAACCGTCCGGCCGGCGGCCTACGACGTCCAGGGACAGGTTGATCTTTCCGGGAACCCGGATGGATAAGGCAGCCATGCGATTCCCTCCTTTCGGTCAGCCGCCGCGGCGGCGAAAAAAAGCGGCCCGCTTGATCGGCGGGCCGCGGGTGATCAGGATGGAACGGGGTCGCTCCCCGGAATTAGAAACCCGGGATGGGAGCCAGCGACTCGAAGGCGTCGGACTCGACCGCGACCTCGACCGCTCGGGTCAGCACGTCGATGTAGCTATAGGATACCATTTCCTGATAGGCATTGCTGCGGGAGCAGCGGACGGTGAAGACATTGGGATAGCAGCTGTCGAGGACACCGACCTGGATGATGGTGCGTTTTCTCCCCCCATTGGATTTCAGCCGGACTTTCTTTCCCACGAACGTTTCCATGTCCTTGCGGCACGAATCCAGATCCGTCTTGGCAATCATCCAACGATACCTCCATATCAAGGATCAGCGCGAGCGGCGGCGCGAAAGGAATTTGACAAAAGTCAGTAAGTGGATTGTAACATTTTTCAGTAACGAGGTCAATGCGAGGTGGGTATGTTTGTGTGAATATGCACAAAGACCGACGCAAATTGTGCATTGTGACGATCTTTGAGTCAGGGGGTTGATAAGTGATTTTTGTCGGCTTTACGCTTGCCGATTCCAGGTTGTTGTGTCTATATTCATAGATACCCGTTGTGTATTCACAGCCAGCATGCACCCGTCCGGAGGAGAAGACCATGGCACAGATCAACGTGGAAACCGGCGCCCGCGTACGGGAACTCCGGGACATCTGCGGCTTGTCGGCGGCGGCGGTCGCCGCCCGGCTCGGCATTACCGCGGAAGAGTATGCCGGATACGAGTCCGGCGCGTCCGACATCCCGATCAGCATGCTGTACGAGCTGGCCGGGCTGTTCGGGGTGGATATGACCGACCTGATGACCGGACGTTCCGCAACCTTGCATAATTATGCGGTCGTTCGCGCCGGCCACGGACTCGAGGTCGAGCGCTATCCGGGCTACCGGTTCGAGAGTCTCGCCCACGCGTTCCGGAACAGGATGATCGAGCCGCTCATCGTGACGCTCGATCCGGACGAGAACCGCAACATGAAATTGGTCACCCACCCCGGCCAGGAGTTCAACCTGGTGCTGGAGGGGACGATGCGCGTGATCCTGGGGGACGAGACCGTCGACCTGGGACCCGGCGACTCGATCTACTTCGATCCGGCGATCCCGCACGGCCAGCAATGTGTCGAGGGCCGCGTCGCCCGCTTCCTGACCGTGATCGTGCACGGCGCCCCTGAAGCGCGGAAATAACTACGAGCCAGGAGGCCCGATATGCTCGAGAGATTTGTGAACCGTGACAAGTTCGACTCCTACGAGGACTGGAAAGAGAATTTCCGCATCCTCATCCCCGACCGGTTCAACATGGCCTACGACGTCGTCGACGCCTGGGCCGCGGAAGCGCCGGACAAGGAAGCGTTGTTGTGGTGCAACGATTTCGGGGACGAGGTTCGGCTGACCTGGCGCGAGCTGTCCCGGTTGTCCGCGCGGTATGCCGCGGCGCTCGACCGGCTCGGCATCCGGCGCGGGGATGTGATGATGTTCCTGCTCAAACGGCGCTGGCAGTTCTGGCCGCTTGCGATCGCCTGTATGCGCGTCGGTTGTCCTTTCATCCCCGCCACCCACCTGCTCACTTCCAAGGACGTCGCCTACCGGTGTCAGGCCGCGGACGTCCGTTTCCTCGTCTCGGTGTGCGATTCCGAGGTGCTCGGACACGTCGACGCCGCAATGCCGGAATGCTCCACTGTCCGCGCCCGTGCGGTCGCGCGCTGCATGCCCGCGGCCGCAGCCGCAATGACCGCCGCGGGGCTGGCCGCCCCTTCCCTGCCCGCGGGCTGGCTCGACTGGGACGGTGTCGCGGATTCGGTTTCCGAGGCGGACGCGGAGGCGTGGCTCTCGGTACCGCGGGATGCCCGTCCCTCCGGCGGCGACACCATGCTGCTGTACTTCACTTCGGGCACGACCGGCATGCCCAAGATGGTCCTCCACGATTTCAACCATCCGCTCGGACACATCATCACCGCGCGGTACTGGCAGCGGCTGGAGCCGACCGACCTTCATATCTCGGTCTCGGATACCGGCTGGGCCAAGTGCGGCTGGGGCAAGTTTTACGGCCAGTGGATCGTGGGGGTCGACAACTTCATCTACGACATGGAAAAATTCGAGCCTAATAAACTCCTGGAAAAGCTGGCGCACTACCGGGTGACGACCTTTTGCGCGCCGCCGACGATCTACCGGTTCCTCATCCAGGAGGAGGTCGCGGAGTACGACCTGTCCTCCCTCCGGATGTGCCTGACCGCGGGCGAACCGCTGCAGCCCGAGGTGTTCTCCCGCTGGAAGTCGCTGACCGGATGCCCGATCACCGAGGGATTCGGCCAGACCGAGAGCGTCGTGCTGTGCGCGAACTTCGACGGTTTCCCGATCCGGCCGGGCTCGATGGGCAAGCCCTCCGCACTGTATGACATCGACCTGGTGGACGACGACGGCAATCCGGTCCCGCCCGGTACCGAGGGCAGCCTGGTCGTCACCGGACTTGACCGCCGGGTCCCGCCCGGACTGTTCCGGGAATATTACCGCGATCCCGCCACGACCGCGTCGGTCTGGCACGACGGCCGGTACTACACCGGGGACGTCGCCTACAAAGACGAGTCCGGATACTACTGGTACGTGGGGCGCTCGGACGACGTCATCAAGTGCTCCGGCTACCGCATCGGTCCGTTCGAGGTGGAAAGCGCGCTCCAGGAGCACCCGTCCGTGCTGGAGTGCGCGGTCACCGCGGTACCCGATCCGGTCCGCGGACAGGTGGTCAAGGCGACGATCGTGCTCGCCCGCGGGTACGAGCCCAGCGACAAGCTCGTCCGCGAGATCCAGGATCACGTGAAAAGGACCACCGCGCCCTACAAGTATCCCCGCATCGTGGAGTTCGTGAGCGAACTGCCCAAGACGATCTCGGGCAAGATCATGCGCAAGGACATCCGCGCCGCGGACGAGCGCAAGGAGTAGGCCGGCGCCGGATCAGGCGTATCCTTGACCGATGATCGTCCATTTCTCGGATCCGGCGGCACGCGCAAGATACCAGGACCACCCCTCCCGGATCGTGCCGGGTTGCATTCCGCCGTTGCTGCTGAAGATCGAGCCGTACAGGACGATCACTTCGTCGTACTCTTTAGTTCTGTCACCGGGCGGGTTTGCGCCCCAGGTTCGCGAGTACCTTTGCTCATAGGTGATACTCAACAGGACTTGATGATGGTCCCGCCAAAACTGACGCCGGACAGCACGGACCGCCGCCTCGATTTCCTCCTGCGTGTAATCCTTGGACGGGCCGATCGTGACCACGGCATAGGCCGTAGTACCGTGATACAGAAGATCGTAAACAACGGGAAGAAGAAACCGATAAGCAAGAACGAGTGTCCCGGCAGCCAACAGGATCCCCGCCAGCACCCCTGCCAGCACTCTTTTCCAGTTGCGGCGGCGATGCCGGCGCAGCGTCTTTTGACCATCGGACGCGATCGCTTCAGCTACCGGTTTCTGTTTCATCACCTGAACCTGCCGTACACAGTTCCCGCACTCCAGCAGGTGTTCATCGATCATTTTGACGCTCTCGGGGCTGCACACCCCGTCGATGTACGATGGAAGCAGGTCGACGACGATTCCGCATTCAGTTTTCATACATCCCCCACCCTTGTTGCCGGTCAGCAGCCCAGCTCTTTCAGGATCTCCCGGCGGATCTGCCACACGTTCTGCCCGAAGTTGCTGACGACGGTGACGACCGTCCCGTCCGCGCCGAGGCTCGAGACAAAGCTCACCCCGGGATCGCTTCCCTCCAGCCGCGGCGTAACTCCGCCGTCCGGATGGCGGTCGAGCCATACACCTTACCCGTATTGCTCGTCCCCCAAGTCCGCATGGATGGTAACCATGCTTTCGGCCGTCGGTTTCTTGAGAAGCCGGTTCTCCCGCAGCGCCGTCCAGAAGCGCTGGACGTCCCGCACCGTGGTGAAGGCCCCGCCCGCGCCGGTCCCTTTGGCGTCGACGCTGTAGATGTTGGTATGGTATCCGCCGCGCTGCTCGTCCGGAATGTAGGAATTGGCGCATCGCTCCGGCAGCCGGTCCAATTCGAAATAGCCGGTGTCGGACATGCCGCACGGCTCGAACACTTCACGCCCGAGATACTCGTCAAACGGCATGTCCGTGATCTGCTCGATGATCAGGCCCAGCAGGACATATCCGGTGTTGTTGTACTGGAACCGCTCTCCGCGCGGGTACATCATCGGCTTGTCGATAAACAGCGGGATCAGATCCGAGGAGGTGCGGATCCGGTAGTTCGGGAACTCCCGCCACAGCTCGTCGTAGTCCTCCATCGTGCTTTCGTCGAAATAGTCCGGAACCTCGGAGGTGTGCGTCAGGAGCTGCTCCACGGTGACCTGCGGGTCGATGTCCTTGAGGTCGAACCGGAGAATCTCCCCCAGTGTCGCGTCCAGCGGCAGCCGGCCCGACTCGACCAGCTTCAGGATCCCGGCCGCCACGAATCCTTTCCCTGCGGAGGCCGTGGCGAACCGGGTGTCGATCCTGTTCGGCAGCCGGTTGGAAAGATCCGCGAAACCACAGCTGCTCTCGAAGAGGGTTTCGCCGTCTCGGGTTACGAGGATGCAGCCGGAAAAGTCGGACGGCACCAAGCGTGACAGGTTCATGTATAGACTCCAATCCTTTCCACACAGAGTACCGTAAACTCTCGGAAATACTCCGGTGGTCCATACCGACCATTGTAAAGAATTGAACATGCTTCTGTCAGAGAATCCTGTTGTGCTTGTACCGTTAATCTTCCACTGTCGGCGCAGAAAAGTCCGCACCGGTCGTCAGGACCGTCCCGTCCGATTGCAGAGCTGCAAGCCAGAATTCTCCGTTGGAAATCGCCACGACATCCGTCCAGGACGAAACCGCCTGCTTCACCGAGTCATTTCCTGTCACCACGACGGTACCGTCGCTTCTCAGCCCGGCTGCGAACTCGCCGCCCGCGGATATGGCAATGATGTCTTTCCATTCCCATATCTCGTTCAGCCAACCCCGATATCCCCTGCCGGCCCAGACGACGGTGCCGTCTTGTTTCAAGCCCATCGTATAACCGGAACCGGCCGAAATTGCCCGGATCCCGCTCCACTGGGCGACTTTCCCCGCCACCTCCTCCTGCTGGGAGCTGCCTACGATCACAACCGTACCGTCCTCGCGCAGAAAAGCGGCATGTGCGTCCCCGGCACTGACCTGGGAAATGTCGGTCAGAGCCCCGACGACCGCTTCGTCGATTATCGGGAGAAAGATTGTATCCAAGACTTCCGTCATCAAAACGGTTCCATCGGCCCGCAGTCCGAATAGTTCGTACTGTCCGGCACTGACCTGGACGATGTCCGTCCAGGAGGACAGGTCAAGCGGCAGGTATGGTGTTGGAGTTGTACTTCCGTTCTCATACAGACCGGAAGAAGCCGGTGCGTTGTACACCACCGTCCCGTCCCTTTTCAGCCCGATGGTGATCCGCCCGTCCGCATCGATCGCGGTCAAACCGGTCCAATCGGACCACCATTCCTCCTGACCCACACGCTCCCGGAAAACCAGATTCCCGGTGCAATGCACCCGGCCTTTGGAGTCCAGCGCGGCGATATGGTAATCCCCGCTGGCGATCTGGACGATCCGGGGTTTTTCGAACCATCCGCCCGCTCCGCGGAAGGAAAACTGTCCTACATAAGCCAGGTACAAGGCGCATCCGAGAAACAGGACAAGCAGCACATTGAAGACAGGCACCAGCCTGCGGATCGGAGTGCTTTTTACGTGCAGATTGCCCAGCGCGTTTTCCAGATCCGGATGGTCGGCGGATACCGACCCCATCTCGACCGCCGTACGGATCGCGGGCCAGAGTTCCGGGATGTCCGCTTGCGCGGTCTCCGCCCATCGACGGATGTTCGTTCCCTTTCTGATCATATGGGATACCCCCTATTCCCTCCCGTCCGGAGACGCGCCGTCCGACAGCGCCACCCGGAGTTTCCGGACCGCTTTACGGTATTGGTAGTTGACGCTCCGGTATGTGATTTCCATGAGCCTTGCGGTTTCCGCATGACCGAGCCCCAAGACGGCTTTGCAGACAAACACCTGCGCTTCCAGCGAGTCCAGATGGTAGATGCCCTCCCACAGCGAGAGGTTGCCGTCCAGATCCTCCTGCCTGGCCGGGATCGCTTCCCGTGTATCGTCCTGCATGGCGTCCAGCGGCACCCATGAGCGGTTCCTGCGGACCAGGTCGATCGCCAGGTGCCGGGCGATCATCCCGATCCACAACCGGGGATGGCTGCCGAACCGGAACCGGTCCGCATGGGTCCAGATATAGAGCATGGTTTCCTGCAGGACGTCTTCGGCCAGCTGCCGATCCCGGGTAACGG
>JAGOFF010000234.1 GCA_017997315.1 Clostridia bacterium | reverse complement strand
GTTTCGCCATGGCGTAGTTGTTCTGGGCACCGCCGGAAAGACACGCGTTGGCGGTATCCAGGTCGTTGCGCTGCAGCGCGTCGAGATACCGCATCACAACCACGGAAGCGGATTCGGCTGTCGTCTCGGCAGCCGGGCTGCTGCAGGCGGCAGCCGCCAGTATGAAGGCCAAGGCGAGGAGGACGCTAACAATGACATGCCAGGATGTCGGACGTGAAGTCAACGGGGCATCCTCCGAAGAATCAATCAAAACCCGTCATAAAGACGGGAGACGTCAGTGCCATCTTATCGAACGTTGTGGATTGTGTCAAACCACCACCCGGACCGGGGGGCCGGAGAGCGTAAGCACCGTGGATCCCATCGCCTCCGCCTCGTCGGGATCGTGGGTCACCAGCAGGGTGAGACGGTGACCGCCCGTCTCGCGGAAGAGCCGGATCATGGATGCGCGCAACGCCGCGTCCAGTCCTTGCGTCGGTTCGTCGAGCAGCAGCAGATCTCCCCCGTACGCCAATGCCCGGGCGATCGCAACCCGCTGGCGCATCCCGCCGCTCAGCTCGTCCGGCAGCTTGTCCGCATCCGCCGCAAGACCGACGCGCTCGAGCCATTCCCGCGCCGTCCGTTCCCGGCCGTCGCGCCCTTCCTGCGGGATCGGGAGCACCGCGCTCACGTTGTGGAGCGCGGACAGCCACGGCAACAGCCGGGGTTCCTGGAAAACCGCCGAAACAATCCGGCCCTCAAGACCGGTGATCCGTCCGGCATCCGGCGCATGGATCCCCGCCAGCAGGTGCAGCAGCGTGGTCTTGCCGCATCCCGACGGGCCGAAAAGACACAGCGTCCCCTCCGGCGGCAGCGTCAGGTTGAAATCCTCGACGACCGGACAGTCGCCGAAACGCTTGCCCACGCCCTCAAACACCAACGGCGCGCTCATCCCGAGGTCTCCGTGCGGATGTGCAGCTTGTCTCCCGCTTTTCGGATCACCAGCCGCAACGCGCGCTCCAACCCGTGGCTGACCAGGACCAGCACCGTCGTCCAGACAAACAGATCGACGGTTTCCAGATAGATTTTCGCGTCGTAGATCTCGCCGCCGATCGAGAACGCCGGATTGCTGATGACCTCCGCCGTGATTCCCGCTTTCCAGGCAAGGCCGAGCGCACTGTTGAACGCCGCCATGAAGTACGGCAGGACCAGCGGGATGTCCAGCAGACGGAGCCGGGCCAGACGGCCCAGGCGGAAGACGCGGCCCATCTCCAGCAGACGCGCGTCCCGGCGCCGGATCCCCTCGGCCACGCTCGCCCATACGACCGGCAGCACCATGAGAAACGAAATGAACACCGGAACACGTCCGCGCGAGATCCACAGCATGGCCAGCACGATGAAGCTGGTCACCGGGGTTGATTTCACCATCCCGATCACCGGCCGGAGAAAGTCCGACAGCAGCCGGGAGGATGTGGTCAGAACCGCGAGGACGACGCCGGCCGCCGTCCCGAGGGACAGACCGGCGACGACCCGTCCCAGCGACGCCGCCACCGTCCTCCAGAAACCGGACTCGCGGACCAGCGCAAATAAGCGCGAGACGACCTGCATGGGAGACGCAAACAGCACATCATACCCGATGGAGAGATACACCAGGTACCAGACCGCAACCCATGCGGATGAAACGGCGAGCACCCGGAAAGGACGCGGGATCCTGCCCCACGTCCCTCCGGGATTCGTTGTCATCGGTTTTCCGTCGTGTCTCGCCAACGCTTCTCCTTGCAGGTCCCTGCGGACGCTTCAACCGATATGGTAGAACGGGTCGGCGGGGACGGCGCCCCCGATGGACTGCGGATTGGAGTTGAACAGGACCTCAAGCATGTTCCCGATCGCAGGAGCCATGTCCGCTCCGTCAATATACACCAGATTGCAGTTGGGGATCGCTTTTGCCGCAACGGCGGCTTTGGGCATGATCCCGAACTTCTCGACGAGCGAGGATCCCGCCGCCGCATTGTTCTTGACGAAGAGGATCGACGCCTCATACTCCGAGAGAAAGTCCGCAACGGCGTCCGGATGCTCTTCCAGAAACGCGGTGCGCACCACGACCGCACCCATCGTCAGTTCGCTGCCCGGATCGCCGTTTTTCGCCGCGGCGTCCGCCCAGGCTTCCGTCACGTCCAGCGCAAGCCGGAACTCCGCATTCTGCATCAGGACGGCCGTGACTTTGGGTTCGGGCAGCATGCACAGATCCACGGAACCCGCCGCGGCAAGCGCCGCCAGTTCGTCATGGTCCGCGTAATACACCACTTCGACCGAATCCGTCAAACCGTTGGCGGCAAGAATGTACTCAATCGCGTATTGCGGGACGGCGCCTTGGCCGGAGACATGCAGGGTGCGGCCCGCCAGGTCCCCGACGGAACCTACGGCGCCGCCTTTCTCCAGAATATGCAGGACGCCGAGGGTATTGAGCGCGATCAACCGCGCGCCGCCGTCCATCTTGTTGAACAACGTGGCGGCGGTGTTGGTCGGGACACACGCGATATCCACCCCGCCCGAAATCACCAGGGATGCGACGTTCTGCGCGGAAGGCTCCACGATGAACTCGTACCGGTTGAGGGCGTTCTGCTTTTCGTCCTTTTCCATGAGCCATGACATCCCGATCCCGGAGGGACCCTGGATCGTGGCGACCCGGACCGCGGTGCGGTCCGCATACGGTGCGGTCGCCTCCGTGGTGGGCGTCGCGGTCGTTGCCGCGGTGGTGGCTGCGGCGGGAGTCGTCCCGGACGGCGCGGAGGTGGCGGCGGGGGTGGTGGTCCCGCAGCCGGCAAGACCGGCGGTCAGGATCGATGCGGCCAGCGTGAAGGCGGCCAAAAATCGTGTTCTGCGTGTCATGGAGAATCCTTCTTTCCTCTTGGTGGTACGCTGTTCATTTTACCAGAATGCACGGCCTTGCTTCGTGCATATGTTACATAAAAATGGAACCGCCCCGAAGGACGGTTCCATGCATTGGAGCAAATGTTCATAACTCCGGGAAAGTCATCCCGCGCTGGTCGGGGCGGTCGTGGGTTCCGCGGTGGTCTCCCCGATGGTCGGCGTCGGCGTAGCCGGGGTGGTTGATGCGGTGGTCGTGGATTCGGATGTCGTGGAGGCGGACGTCGTCGTCGCCGTGGTCGGCGCGGATGTGCCGGCGGTCGTTGCGGCTGTGGTCTCCCCGGTGGTCGCCGCCGTCGTTGCCGCCGTGGTTTCGGCGGGGGTGGACTCCGAGGGGGATGCGGTCGGCTCGGTCGGGACGGCTGTCGGTTCAGCGGATGCCGACGCCGTGGTGGGCTCTGTCGCGGGGAGGGTCGTCGGCAGCGTGGTGGTGCCGCCCGTCCGGCCGGTGATCGCATCCCATGAAAAAGCGATTTTCGCCGCGCCGATCCCCACCAGCACGAAGCACAGAAAGATCAGAACCGGCGTGAGCACGCGCCACACCCGGGCGGAACGCGGACGGGGGGATGCTCCCGGTTCCGTCCGGACCGTCATCGATGCGGCGGCGGGAATCGGAGTCGACAGGGGATCCGGCGGTTCGAGTGCGGCCGCGGCACGGCCGATCTCCCCGGCGGGAATCTGCGTCGTAACGTCGTTCAGGGAGCCGGCGGCGCGCTTGGCCATCTCCGTGTCCGTATCCATGACGCGGATGACCGTCAGCGTCAGGTTGTCCTTTGAACCCGCTTCCAGCGATGCACGCACCAGCCGGTGCGGCAGATCGCTGAAAACGCCCGGTTCCGCCAGTCCCGCGCGGAGCGCCGCCTCGCCCAGACGGTCGGTAAGTCCGTTGCAGGCCGCCACGAAGGTGTCTTTCTTCTGGAGGATGACCGTCGGTCCGAATGATGGTTCGAGCGCCATTTCCTCCGGAAAGATC
>JAGOFF010000233.1 GCA_017997315.1 Clostridia bacterium | reverse complement strand
CCTTCACGCCCTGTGTGGCTCCCAGGATGATTCCCTCTCCTCCGGTGTGCGCGTCGACGACCGCCTGAACCGCTTCGGATGCCCTGAACGCCGCGTCCGATTCTTCATCCGTCGCGACGGTCACCACCAGTCTCAGCCACCCGTCCGTACGGAACGAGGCCATGAGTTCCTCCGGCAGCAGGCTCCGGGGCAGCAGCGGATCCGCCAGCGCAGCCGGCGAGCGCACCGAGAGGACCGCGGGCAAGGCCGCGAGGTCCGCGGCGAGCGCAGCCTCCGCCGCCGGCCCGGGATCGCGGATCAGGATCGCGATCGGATTCTCAGGCCCGAACCGCGCCTCGACAGCCAGCGTGTCCGACTCGACCCGTGAGCCTTTGCCGGACAGGATGGCGCTCTCGCTGTAGGAGAACCGGTTGGCGCCCTGCGCCAGGAACGCGACGCACGCGACCAGCAGCCAGACAGGAATCAGGATCCAGCGGATCCGCAGCGTCATTCCGCCCAGCCGGCGGAACGAAGGCAGCAGCGTCCGGTGCCCGGTCCGGTCGATCCCCCGCAGGCACAGCAGCGCGAGCGGCGGCAGCAGGAACACCACCGATGCGAGACTGAGCAGGATCCCCTTGGTGAGGACCAGCCCGATGTCCCGCCCCAGCGTGTAGCGCATCAGCGCCAGGGAAAGGAATCCGACCACCGTGGTCAGCGCGCTCGCGGCGATCACCGGGAGAGAGGAGCACACCGCCTGCGCCATCGCGGCGTCCGTGTCAGGGGTGCGCAGCCGCTCCTCGTTGAAACGGTGAAGCAGGAAGATCGAGTAGTCCATCGACACCGCGAGCTGGAGTACGGAGGCGGACAGGTGCGTCATGAACGAGATGCTCGGAAACAGGAAGTTCGTCCCCATGTTGACCGCAACCGCCACTCCGGTCACCAGCAGGAACAGCCCCGCTTCGACGGCCGAGTGGGTGAAGGAGCCCAGGATCACCAGGAACACCGGGAGGACAAACGCCAGGATCAGACCGAGTTCCCGCCCGACGCTCCCGATCATGTTGACCGTGCGCGCGGCTCCTCCCGCGATCGCGGCGTCCTCTCCCGCAACGGTGCGCAGTTCCCGCATCGCGGTCTGCGTGGACGCTTCGTACTCTGATCCGGCAAACGTCACCCGGAACAGCGCGTGTCCGTCCCGCCAATACCGTCCGACCACCGCCTGCGGCAGCCCGGACAACGGGCGCAGCGGATCCGCTGCGTCGTCCAGGAACTCGACCGAAGCGACACCGGCGACGGTGGCCAGCCGCGCCTTGAGTTCCAGCGCTTCGGGCAGTGTGGTCGGTCCGGACAGGACGAGCGTGGTCGCCTGCAGCCCGAACGTGTCTTCCATCTGTTCCGCGGCCTGGCTGGTCATGCTGTCCGCGGGCAGATACGCCCTCAGGTCGTAGTTGATGGTCGCCAGGGGGATGAGGAGCAGGGATGCCAGCACCACGACCGCGGTGATCCAGGGGATGTGCCGGCGGTGGCGCAGCACGGCGCGGATGATTCGATCCAATGGACACCTCCGGGTGAAACGTGTAATTGAAACGATTGTTTGAATGGTGTGTTTCAATAGTACTCCGAAAAGGAAATCCTGTAAACCCCAAAAAAAAGCGCCCCCGAAGGGGCGCTGTGGTTCCTAGTCCGCAGATGTGTACGGGATCAGCGCGCGATGGCGTTCACCAGAGCGATCGCTTCTTCGGCCAGGGCGATCCTGCCGTTCTGGATCTGGATGGCCGCCTCGTAGGCTGCGATCATGCCGTCCATGTCGAGATCGGTATTGCGGCCGCGCAGGATGGTCATTTCAGCGCCCAGATCTCCCACGTCGGCTTCGATCCGGTCGTTCAGATCCCGCAGGGAGGACAGCTGCGACTCGATCAGCGCCAGCTGATCCGCGGTGATCGCCGTGGACAGGAATTCCTCGATCCGGATGCGGGCGGTCTCGACGTCGGCAACCAGCTGCTCGCGGAGTGCGGTGAACGTCTGGCTGTTTTCGCGCATGACGGCCTGGAAGGGTTTGGCTGCGGCTTTCATCGCGAGGAACAGATCCTGCTCATCTGTAGAGGAGGGCTCGGCGGTAAACTTGGGATCCACCGAGGGTACCGTCTTTTTCGGCGCCACGAACGCGAAGCCGGATGTGAGTGCGATGCACAGCACCAGAACGAGGAGTGTGATGGGGATGTACCTTGCGGATCTCATGACATGGCCTCCACGATTTGGCTCAAGGCGTTTCGATCAAATCCGGGTCAGGTTCTTCCAATCGGTTGATGTTGTTGACCAGATCGTCCAGTGCGGAAGTCAGGTCCGCGAGCAGGGCTTCGGGGATGGGGACAAACTCGTCCGATTCCACCACGATGACAGGAGCGCCGCTGCCCGGGAGGGTTGACGGGGCGGTTGTACCGGAGGAATCCGTTGTGCCGGAGGGGGACGCCGTGCCGGAGGTTCCGGTCGGACGGACGGTCGGATCCGGCTGTGTCTGCGTCGTTGCCGCCGGTGTAATGGACGGAGCGGCGGTGGCGGACGGATCGGTGGTGAGCCGGGTCCCGATCACGGTCGTCGGGGCGTTTTCGACAACCACCTGCGGCTGGCAGGCGGTCAGCACGACCGTGGTTGTCAGCACGAGGAGGAGAAGAAGGAACGAGGCTCTTTTCATGGTTTCCCCTTTTTCAGTACATACAGGTTAGTCCTGTTGTGTGAACTACTGATCACAAATATGTAAACATTTACTTTCGCGCCCATATAACTTACAAATGTCACATCCGACTGAAAAAGCCGTCAGGTTGCGTTAAGCGTGTCCGGCCAGGTGAGCGTGAACTCCAGCCCTCCGCCCTCGGCGTTGCGCGCGGTGATGTCACCGCCGTGGAGCTGGAGGGAACGGCGCGCGGAGTGCAGCCCGATCCCCATGCCTTTGTGTTTGGAAGCCGTGGCTTCCGCCCGGTAGAAGCGCTCGAAGATCCGATCGAGGTCGGACTCGGGCAATCCGTCCCCGTGGTCCCGAACCCGGATCCGGTATACTCCGCCTGAACTGTCCGCATGGATCTCGACCGGGGACCGCCCGTACCGGAACGCGTTGTCCAGCAGATTGGCCAGCACCCGGCGGAACAGTCCCTCGTCGATGCTGGCGCGGAGTGCCTCGTCGCACTGGACCGACACTTCGTCCGGGTGGGAGGCGGCTTCCACGGCGTCCCGGAGAAGCACCGCCAGATCGACCATCGACAGCCGGAGTTCCACCGATCCGGACTGGAGCCGCGCGGCTTCGAGGAGATCGTTGGTCATCCCGATGAGCCGGTCGGACTCGTTCGCGATGATGTCGACCGCTTTCTCGCGCATGTCCGGAGGCAGCCAGCCTTCCTTGAGCCCCAGTGCTGAAGTGCGGATGTGGGTGAGGGGGGTGCGGATGTCGTGCGACATGGACGACAGAAATTCCTGGCGTGAGTTCTCGTTCTCAAGGACCCGGTTCTTCATGTGGTTGAACGCGCGCGTCAGTTCCCCGATCTCGTCGTGGAAACGGGGGGCCGGGATGTCCTCTACCGGCTCGCCCTGCGCGAGCAGCCGGGCCCGCCCGGTCATCTGGCGGAGCGGATGCAGGAACCGGTCCGTGACGAAAAAGATGATGATCGAGATCAATACGACCAGGCAGACCGCGCCGTACAGGAGCATCCGCGCGGCGTTGGTCGTCCGGGCGAACATCGGGCTGGCCGAAGCGAATACCAGCACCGCCGCGGCGCCTTCGTCTGCGGGGACGGGCCCGCCGAGGAAAACAAACGGCGTTTCATTGCCGGCGCGGTAGACCAGTTCGCGGAACACCATCTTGCCCTGCGCGATGAGGAGCAGGTCGTCCGCCAGATCCTTCGTCTGGACCGCGAGGT
>JAGOFF010000232.1 GCA_017997315.1 Clostridia bacterium | reverse complement strand
GCCGCGGACATCCGTTTCATGGTGCCCGGTGCTCGGCGTGGTCGATGTCCGGCTGTTGGCGGCGTCCACGCGTGTCCCACCGTAGAACTCGCGGGCCCGGATGGACGCCTGGTGGTACGGTGGACCCATGTGCTCCCCCCAGAACTTGGTGGACAGCACGAATCGCTTGCCGGTGCCTTGCAGGATCTCCAGCAGTTCGTCGGTGACACCTTTGGAATGGAAATCGATGTCGATGAGGTTCTCCGCTTCTCCGATCCTCTCCATGACCGTCCGCCAGAACGCATGGGTCGGCTCGGGGACGCCGCCCTCGAAATGGACCCGGAACGTCAGCCCTCCGATCTCCGGGCAAGCCTGGAGAAGCGCCGCAAGCGCATCGCGGCAGTAAGCGGTATGGTTCGACGCGTCGATGCCGAGGATCCGGTACTTCCCGTGGGTGTTCTGCGGTCCGTAGTCATAAGAATGGTTCCACAGCCCCAGCCGGAACTCCAGGCCGCGCTCCCGGCAGCATTGCCCGATGTACCGGAGCATGTCGAGATTCCTGTCCCGCTCCTCCGCCGGCAGCCCCTCGACACGGACCTCGTATCCAGGCACGTCAAGGACGAACGGGTAGAAAAAGCAGAAATAGTTGTCCATCACGATCTTGTCGATCAGATAGTCGTACCCGCATCCCACGCTGAATGTGAAACGGTTGAACCGCTGGGCGGCCAGTTCGGTGAGGTATTCATCCCAGAACGACCGGTCGTAGAACCACGGTTTGTCCTCGGGTTCGCTCGTGAAGAGGCGGGTGATGCTGCGCACGGCATTGGCGGGACGCTCCGACCGGCTCGGGACGGAGCAGAGCGCGCACAGCGGATCCGCGGAGCACTGCGCGACATCCGCCAGGTCGGTGAGCGCGTAGACAAGACCGGCCGCGTCGCTCCCGACGACCGTCAGGATCGGGACGCCGGACTCCGCCTGGTTGACGATCCCGAACGACTCCGGGCCCTGCGGGCATTCGATCCCGGCCTGGCTCAATGCTTCCGCGGCGGTCCTGTCCTGTGCAGCCGTGACATGGATGTGCAGCCGGGCCGTGATGCCGGCCGGCATGGAACTCCCGGCGAAGACCGGGAGTCCGCAGGATGTCAGCACGCCGGCAAGGTGGCGGACCGCCCATTCCACCGGCGCGGTGAAAACCAGCGGTCCCTCCGGATTCCGCAAGATGGAAACCTCGACGGGCCTGCTCATGACATATCCTCCTTGTTGTCCTTGCCGCCCGGCAGGCGGCCGATGTGTCCGCGGCCCGGGTCATTCCGTGCGCCGCAGATGGTCCTCGATCTTGTTCAGGATCAAGCCCAGCGCGACGGTGTTGAATGCGCCGCGCGGCATGATGATGTCCGCTTCCCGCCGGGACGGCTCGACATAGCGCTCATGCATGGGCTTGACGGTCGACAGGTACTGCTCGGCGATGCTGCGCACGCTCCGTCCGCGCTCCTCGACGTCGCGCCGGATCCGGCGCAGAATCCGCTCGTCCGCGTCGGCATCCACGAAAATCCGGATATCGAATTCCCGGCACAGGAGCGGATCCGCAAACAGGAGAATCCCCTCCGCCAGGATGACCCGTGCCGGCTGGATCTCCGTCGTACGGTCCGTACGGTTGTAGACGGTGAAGTCGTACACCGGGCACTCGACAGGCAATCCTGCCTTGAGCCGGCGCAGATGCTCGACCATCAGCGTGGTTTCGAACGCATCCGGGTGGTCGTAGTTGAGCCGGCGGCGTTCCTCCAGGTCCAGGTCGTCACGCCTCCGATAGTAGTTGTCGTGTTTCACAACGCAGATGTCGCGGCCGAACCGCTCAAGGATGCGGTCCACGAGCGTGGTCTTGCCGCTCCCGGTCCCGCCTGCGATGCCGATGCTCAGAGTGTCCACGGGATCCCTCCCCGCCGTGCGGTTTTCCTGGATCCAGTGTATCGGAAATAAACGACGAAAACATCCTCCCTCCCACAGTCCGGCAGCCGGAACGGTATGATGGGGGTATGGAGAACACCCGATACGCATTGCTGACCGGAGCGACCGGCGGCCTGGGCGGAGCGATCGCCCGGGCGTTGTCCGGAACGGGACGATGGATGGTCTTCGCCGCCGGGACGGACGAGGCGGCGTTGGCGGAACTGGCCCGGCTGCCGCATGTCACAGCCGTGCGGATGGACATCACCCGGCAGGAGAGCGTCGATGAAGCCTGCGCCGGGATCTGCCTGCGGACGGACACGCTGGATGCGGTCGTCCATTTTGCGGGAAAGTCGGCATTCGGATCGATGGTCGAGCCGGGCAGCGTCGATCAGGTCCGGCGGCTTCTCGACGTGAACGTGATCGGGATGGTCCGGGTCAACCAGGTTTTCTTTCCGATGGTCCTGCGCGGACGCGGCCGGATCATCCTCTGCAGTTCCGAAGCCGGATGGATGACCCCGCAGCCGTTCGCCGGTGCGTATTTTCTGTCCAAGCACGCGCTTGAAGCCTACTCGGACAGCCTCCGGCGCGAGGTGATGTTCATGGGGATTCCCGTCGTCAAGATCCAGCCGGGGTTCCACCGCACACGGATGGCCGACTCCGTTCTGCAGGGGTACGACGAAGCGGTGCGGGACAGTGCCTGGTTCAACCGGATCCTGAAGCGGATGAAACCTCTGATGATGCACGAGCTGACCCGCAAGAATCGGGCGGACCGTCTCGCACGCGTGGTGTTGAGAGCAATGGAGTCACGTCATCCGCGCATCCGCTACCGGATCGGGACCGGATTCCTGCTCCGCCTGCTGGAACTCCTGCCGGAATCCGGTGTCGACCGGCTTTACAGAATCCTGGCGGGACGCGACGGCCGAGCGGCAGGCCGGCCGCACGATCAGAGCCGCTTCTCGTAGATCCGGTAGGACTTGATCCGATCCATGCCGAGCTTTTCCAGTGAGTTCCGGATGCGGTGGTTGTCCTCAAGGATGTAGTTCGCCTCCATACGCACATTCTTGGGGGCAAGATGACGGTAGAGATGGACGTACATCAACGCGTCCAGCGCCTTGCCCTGCCAATCCGGATGGACCGCAAGCCCGAAAAGCCGGTAGTCCCGAAGGGTGCGGACACCGGCCAGAAGCCGGATCCAACCGGTTGGAAACAACCGACCTCCGATCCGTTTCAACAGAATGTTGATATCCGGAAACCCCAGGCAGAATCCGACCGGCTTCCCGTCGTATTCCGCCATCCAGACCGCGTCCGGATCGACGATCAGCCGGAGCTTGCGGAGCATGTCCTCCATCACCGGAAGCTCCAGCGGGACGTATCCCCAGTTGTCCGCGAGCGCGACGTTGGAGATCTCCCAGATCGCCCGCGCGTCGTCCCGGATGCGGCGCATGTCGAGCCTCCGGAGCCGCAGTCCCGGATACTGCTCCATGAACCGGTCGTACAGTCCGGCATACCGATCCGGGAGCCTGTACCCCTTCAGGATGTCGGCTTCGTAGACCAGCAGATCCTTCGCCCTGGCATACCCTGCGCCGGTGAAATAGCCATGATAGCGGGCCGGGTTCCACGGCGAGAGATAGACCGGAGCCCGGTCTCCCCCCTCCAGCACGAAACCCCAGTTCTCCGCGACCGGATGGATCGGACCCAGAACGGACTCCATCCCGCGGTCCCGCAGCCAAGCCTCGCCGGTCCGGATCAGGGCCGACGCGGCCTCGGCGTCGTCGATGCACTCGAACGATCCGAAAAAGCCCGTGCGGGAACGGTAATACGCGTTGTATTTCCGATCGATGTAAACGATTGACCGGCCGATGGGCAGCCTCCCGTCATCCAGAGCCAAAAAAAGCTCGAACTCGGAATTCGCCAGGATCGGATTCCCGCGGGAGGTGTAGTTGTTCCTTTCATCCATCCAGAGG
>JAGOFF010000231.1 GCA_017997315.1 Clostridia bacterium | reverse complement strand
CCAGGTGCTCGACCGCAAGATCGAGTGTCTGTGCGGGATGGGGTTCGTGGTGTTCATCGAAGCCGCGCGCCGCGACGTGAGCCAGGTGTGGAAAACCTACGGCGGCTGGCCGGACTCGTACGCCCGCTACGTCCAGTACCTGTACGCGCGCTGCCACGCGGACAACACCCTGCTGAGCCCGATCCACTTCGACTGGGACCAGTACTCCATCCCGTCACGCGACTACAACGTTCCCGCCAACCAGGTCGTCGACCGGTACGGCCCGCCCCCGTTCGGGAACCTCGTCGGGACCAACTCCGGACCTTCGACCCTGACGCATTTCGGCGACGACGCGGAGGCGCGCTGGCGCACGTTCCACCAGATCGGGAACTGGCGCGAGCACGAGCACTACTGGTACCTGACCGAGATCTGGCGCACCTCTCCCGCGCATCCCGCGATCAACGGCGAACCCTACTACCCGGGCTTCCCGAACGACTGTCCGCGGGCGGACAGCCCGGAAGCCGAGGCGAACAACCGGTCCGGGCTGTACGGCAGCCTGCTGTCCGGAGCGCTGGGCGGGGTCATCTACGGGGTCGAGGGGATCTGGGGCGCGGACATCGAGCCCGAAGCCCGCTACCACATGCACGAGTCGATCCGGTTCCGCTCGGGCGACCAGGTCCGCCATCTCCGCACCTTCGCGGAGGCCGCGGGCGGACGGCTGCACGACCTCGTCCCGGACCACGAGCACCTCACCCCGAGCCGCTCCGGGCGGCCGGACGGGTACATCGGATGGGCCTACTTCGCGATGGTTCCGGACGCGTCCGTCGCGCTGGCCTACTTTGAACGGCACTGTCCGGACGCGCATGTCCGCGGACTCCCGCACGACGCGGTCTACCGCGCGCGCTGGTTCGACCCGCGCGACGGCGTGTGGGGGGACGCGTTCACCCTGGCGACCGACCCGATGGGCCGCGCCCGGATCGCGATCCCGCGCCCGGACCTCGACTGGGGGCTCTGCCTCGAACGGCAGGGCTGACGCCCGGGCCAAAACCTCGATGCCAGCCTGCCGACGCGCCGTCGGTCCGGAGACGTCACGGACCGGGGAGCCGGGCGGGATAGCGACACCCAACCAACCGCCGCGCGGCGCCGGGCAACGGGGCCAAGCCAGATCCACCACAGACCGGCATATCGAGGAGGAAGAGAAATGGCCCGAAAAAGACTCATTGCCCTGCTCGCGGTCGTCGCGATGATCGTACCCATGCTCACCCTCACCGCCTGCGAAGGCAATACGAACGGCACGACCAAGCCGGAAGACCAGGAGCCCGTCTCCCTGCGCCTGATGACATCCTGGACCTCCGGGTCGGCGGCGTACGAGCAGATCACCCAGGCGCTCGCGGACTTCAAGACCGCGAACCCCAACATCACCGTGGTCCACGACGCGCTGCCGTCCGCCGACCTGCGCACCAAGCTCACGACCGAGATGGCGACCGGCAATCCGCCCGACATCTCCTGGTGCGTGCTGAGCTATGCGCGCGAGTTCATCAAGGACAACAAGATCATCGACTGGGCGCCGGTCTTTGACGATCCGCGCCATCCCGAGTTCAAGCAGTGGTTCGACGAGAAGTCACTGTACTTCGCCAAGTCGCCGGACGGCAAGATCATGATGGTCCCGCAGGAGGCCAGCATCGACGGGCTGTACTACGACACCAAGCTGTTCGCGGACAACGGCTGGACCCCGCCCCAGAATTTCGACCAGTTCATCGACATCATCGGCAAGGCCAAAGCCAAGGGGATGGTCGGCATCGCGGTCGGCGGCAAGGACATGCGCTTCGCCTGGATGGCGTCCGCGCTGCTCGTCCGCGCCGGCGGCCTGACCAAGGCCAACGAGCTCTGCCTCGGCACCGACGCCACCCGCTTCAGCAATCCGGACTACGGATTCGTGGGCGCGATGGAGAAGTTCAAGGAACTGGTGGATGCCGAAGCGTTCTCGCCCAGCGTCCTCGGCATGAGCGCCGCGGAAGCCGACACGATGTTCGCCAACAACCAGGCCGCCTTCTACTATGAAGGCGCGTGGAAACCGGGCAACTTCAAGACCAACGGCAGCCAGGAATTCGTCGACCGCCTCGAGCGCGTCAACTTCCCGGCCATGACCGACATGCCCGGCGACGTCGACATCAACGTCGGCGGCAACATCATCGGCTTCTTCATCGCCAGCGGACTGCCCGACGCCAAGACCCAGGCCTGCATCAAGGTCGCCAAGGTCATCGCCAGCCCCGAGTTCAACGTCCCGATCATGGAGAAGGGCGGATTCGTCTATGCCGGCAACGCGACGTATGACGAGACCAAAGTCTCCAAGGTCATGAACCAGCTGATCAAGGCCTACCGCGACGCCAAGGGCTTCATCCCCTCGATGGACTCCCTCGCCCCGCCGTCGGTCGATCTCGCGATCAAGCAGACCGTCATGCCGGGCATCATCACCGGCGAGTATGACGTGGACGAGGCCGTCGCCGAAGTCCAGCGCGTCATGCAGGAGTACCTCGACTCCGCCAAGAAGTAGCCTTCCGACCGGTTCTCCTCCCTATAGGCGCGGCCCTCCGCCGCGCGCCCCCGACGGATCCGGGGGGCAGGGCCATCCAGACGGCCCTGCCCTCCCGGGCACCCCGTCCCCCCGCACGGATACCGGAAGAGAGGACCCAACGCATGCGAGACAGGAAACCCCGCGTCTCCACGGGACCCACCCCCCACCTGACCGTCGGCAGCCGATGGACGATCGCCTGGATCTACGTGATGCTGGCCGTGGTCGCGATCATCGTCGCGGTCCCGCTGCTGTGGCTGTTCTCCTCGTCCCTCAAGACGCAGCCCGAACTCGCCGCCAACAGCTGGGGACCGCCGGTGTCCTGGCAGTTCGGGAACTATGCCAAGGCCTGGAAAAGCTCCCACCTCGGGAGTTTCATGGCCAACAGCGTCTACGTGACCGCGCTGTCCATCGTGATCGCGCTGGTCACGAGCGTCCCGGTCGCCTTTGTGGTGTCCCGTTTCAAGTTCAAGCTCCGCGGCCCGCTGTACTACCTCATGATCGCGGGCATGATGATCCCCATCCACTCCGCGGTCATCCCGCTGTACATCATCGTCAACGACATCGGGATGAACGACAACCGCACGATGCTCGCGGTCGTGTACGCCGCGTTCCGCATCCCGATCTCGGTGTTCATCCTGGACGGCTTCATGGCCGGGATCCCCAGGGAGATCGAGGAGTCCGCGTTCATCGACGGGTGCTCCACGTGGAAGCTGTTCACCAAGATCACCGGGCCGCTGTCCAAGGACGGCATGGTCACAATCTCGATCCTGACCGTGCTCGCGACCTGGAACGAGCTGCTCCTGTCGATGATCCTGCTCCAGGATCCGCTCAAAAAGACCTTGCCCGTCGGCCTCAAGGGGTTCCTGACCGAGTTCCAGTCGGAGTACACCCACCTCGCCGCCGGCATCATGATCGCGATCATCCCCAGCGTGCTGTTCTACATCTTCATGCAGGAACGGATCGAAAAGGGCATGACCGCGGGCGCCGTCAAAGGATAGGAGGACCGGAATGGGCATCAACCGCAACAACATCCGGACGATCCTGCTCCTGCTCGCTCCGGGCATGGCGCTCTATCTGTGGCTGGTCATCAACCCCATCGTGCAGTCGCTGTTCCTCAGCCTCTACCAGTGGGAGACCCTCAGCACCAAGCATTTCGCCGGGCTGGACAACTACCGGCTGGTCATCCGGGACAAGTGGTTCTGGCTCTCGCTCCTGAACTCGCTGATCTTCATGGCGGCGACCACCGTGCTCCAGGTCGTGATCGGCTTCGCGCTCGGGTACGTCGTGTACCTCCAGATGAAAGGCCACCGGTTCTTCAAGACCGTGTTCTTCCTGCCCAC
>JAGOFF010000230.1 GCA_017997315.1 Clostridia bacterium | reverse complement strand
CCGCGGGGATGGCCACGCCGACGAGCAGGCCGAAGAAGACCAGCGGATCCATGATCGAGAAGTCGATCGCTTCCCCGATCTTCTTGGCGACGATTTCCTGGTAGGCCGCGAGGAGCGCGATGACGGTGAGCCCGGCCGCGCCGATCGAGAAGCCCTTGGTGATCGCCTTGGCGGTGTTGCCGGCAGCATCGAGCTGGTCGGTGATGTCGAGGACTTCGTCGCCGAGGTCGCCCATTTCGGCCAGGCCGCGTGCGTTGTCGACGATCGGGCCGTACGCGTCGTTGGAGATGATCATGCCGACGACCGACAGCATGCCGAGCGCCGCGAGCGAGATGCCGAACATCGGATATCCCTCACCGAGGGGTTTGCAGATGTAGAAGGAGCCCAGAGCGGCCGCGCCGATTCCGATCAGGGAAGGAAGCGCGCTCATGAGCGCATAGGAAAAGCCGGAGATGATCGTGAAGGCCGGGCCGCTGGTGCAGGCCTTGGCGACGTTCTTGACGGGTTTTCCGTCGTCCCCGGTGAAAAGTTCGGATGTGAAGCCGATGATCGCGCCGGCGGCCAGGCCGATGACGACCGCGCCCCACAGGCGGATCTCAAAGTCGAAGATCATGGTGGCGGCGAACGTCAGCACGCCGAAGATGCCCATGGTCAGGTAGGTACCGTTGTTGAGCGCCTTGCCGGGATTCTGCTTCTTGCCGGCACGGGCCGCCAGGACGCCGATGATCGAGGACAGCAGTCCGATCGAGGAGAATGCGAAGATGACGTCGATGTTCTGCTTGCCGCCGAGCGCGACCGCGAGGACCAGGGCCGCGGCGAGCGAAGCGACGTTGGAGTCGAACAGGTCGGCGCCCATGCCGGCCACGTCGCCGACGTTGTCGCCGACGTTGTCCGCGATGACGGCCGGGTTGCGCGGGTCGTCCTCGGGGATGCCGAGCTCGACCTTGCCGGTCAGGTCAGCCGCGATGTCCGCGGTCTTGGTGAAGATGCCGCCGCCCGCCTTTGCGAACAGCGCGAGGGAGCTGGCTCCGAAACTGAAGCCGATGACGACTTCGGGGTTCTTGGTGAGCATATAGACGATCGCGGCGCCGGCCAGGGAGGTGCCGACGACGGCCATGCCCATGACGGCGCCGCCGCGGAAGCCCGCCATGAACGCCGGATCCAGTCCGTTGCGCGCGGCGGATGCGGACTTCCGGTTGGCGATGGTGGAGATGCTGATGCCGACATAGCCGGCGAGTGCGGACAACGAGGTGCCGGCGACGTAGGCGACCGCCATCACGACATTGTCAAGGATGTCGCCCTTCCAGAAGGGTGCGGGAAAGAACAGGAGGATCAAGACGACGATCGCGCCCGCAAAGACCGCAAGGATCTTGTATTCCCGCTTGAGGAACGCGAACGCGCCCTTGCTGATGAGGCCGCCGATCCGATCGATGGTCTCGTTCGCCGTGGGCAGTTTTTTTACCCAGACATAGAAATACGCCGCCACCGCGAACGAAAGCAGCGCCACAAGGATGGATACGATAGGCCACAACATGAAATCCTTCTCCTTTCACTATGGGACAGGCTTCTCCGGTCTTTTCGGGCCGGATGGTCCAAAAAGCGCCAAGGTAATTATAGCCCTACAATCAAAAAAGAAAAGTCAACGGGTATGCCCGGCCGAAAAAACAACAAAGTCACGGGAAACGGTCGTGATCTGCCCGCCGGATCTCGTCAAAACGCCATGACGTTGGTTCCATACCGAGGTAAGACTGAATACATGATACAGAAATCATGCATTATTATGCTCCCGGACGAAGTCCTCGAACGATGCCAGAAAATCGCGGACCAAGGCGCGGGCGGACGGGGTCAGGTCTCCGTCCTCGTCCACTCCCCGGGTGATGTTGAAATAGAACTCGGGATGGTGCATCACGACCATGTCCAGGAAAGCCATCACCGTCTTGAGGTGGGACTGCGCGCCGTAGGTGCCGATCGCTCCGATGCTCGCGCCCAGCGATGCCGCGGGCTTGCCCTCCCAACTGTTCTGCATCCAGGGCCGCGACCCCCAGTCTATGGCGTTCTTGAGAACGCCGGGGAACGACCGGTTGTACTCCGGAGTGACGAAAAGCACGCCGTCCGCGCGGTCGATCGCTTCCTTGAGGCGGAAGACGGACTCAGGGGGAGCGTCCTCCAGATCCTGCGAGAAAAACGGGAGCGTCTCGATCGGGAACGTGGCAAGAATCATTCCGGCCGGCGCTTCCCGTTCCAGGAAGCCGTACAGCGTGCGGTTGACGGACTTGGTCGAGATGCCCCCGACGACCGCCAGGATTGAAATCGGCTCATGCATGATCCGTACCCTCCCGGCGCAGACGGCGCAGCGCTTCCATCAGATGGTCCCGGGTGTTCCGGGCGGGGTTCTCCAGGACCTGGTCCAGGCAATGGTCGAGCGCACGGCCGGCCGCCCTGCCGGTAAAGCCCGCATGGACCGCGTCCCGGCCGTCGACCGCGAGCTGCGCGACCGTGAGCGGATCCCCGGCTTCGAGAACCGCGCGGACGCGTTCTCCCATCCGCTCCAGTTCCCCCAGGCGGAATTCCTCGTTCCCGGGACGGTTCGCGCGGATATCCGCGGCCACGAGCGCCAGCCAATCCTCCCAGCGGTCCGCTCCGGTACAGGACAGGAACCGGCGGGTTTCCGGCAGGGTGGCCGGGACCGGGTCGTCGTGCCGGGCGATGAGCCAAACGATCCGCTCCCGGTCGCGTACGGAGAACCGCAGCCGACGCAGTGCGGCATCCGCCATCACGGCGGATCGCTCCGCGTGGTCGTCCGGCCCGGGACCGGGATCCGGGGTCCGGGCGATATCGTGCAGCAGTGCTGCGATCCGGGACACCATCGTCGGCGGGGAGAAGAGCGTCACGCGCACGCAGTGCTCCCCGATGGAGATGCCCCCGCCGGCCGGAAGCGCGTATACCGCTTCCAGCTCCGGCAGGAAATGGCGCAACAGCCCGGTTTCATGAAACAGGCGGAGCGCTTCGGGGTGCGGGGACGCGGCGGTCTGGACCAGTTCCGATGAAATGCGTTCCGCCGAGACGCGGACCAGGTCGGGCGCATGGGAGCGGATGGCGTCCAGCGTGGCCGGATCGATCGAAAAGCCCAGCCGGCCGGCGAACCGGATCGCCCTCATCATGCGCAGCGCATCCTCCGAAAACCGGCGGTCGGGATCTCCGACCGTACGGATCACGCCCTCGGCGATCGCGGCCTGTCCGTCGAACGGATCGATGAGTCCGGTGTCGGGATCCCAGGCGATGGCGTTCATGGTGAAGTCTCTGCGCGCGAGGTCGCGCTCGAGGGAGTCGGTGAACTCGATCGAGTCGGGCCGCCGGCCGTCGGAGTAACTGCCGTCCTCGCGGAACACCGTGACTTCGTATCCGGCCCCGTCCCAAAGCACCGTGACGGTGCCGTGCGGCAGGCCGGTCGGGATCACCTGGAGTCCGTGATGGAGGAACAGCCGCATGGACTCCTCAGGGCGAGCGGAGGTCCCGATGTCCCAGTCGGCTGCGGGACGTCCCAGCAGCGTGTCGCGGACGCATCCCCCCACAAAGACCGCGCGGTGTCCGGCATCCCTCAGGATGCGCCGGATCTCCGCGGCTCCGGCGGGAAGGTCCGGAACAAAGCCGGTGTCTCCGTTGTTCCGGATCACAGCGCGTCTCCGTTCCCGGGCACCCGTCCGCCGGACGGCTCCGGATCCGGCACACGGTCCAGCGGTATCTGCCAGTACGCCAGGTCGCCGCGCCGGACCCAGCCGGTCCTCCGCCAGAAGTTGTTTCCGACGGCATTGTCCTGAAAACAGACCAGGTCGCACTTGACCGCGCCCATCCCGCGCAGCGTCCGAAGCGCGCGGGCCACCATGGCCTGTCCGATCC
>JAGOFF010000229.1 GCA_017997315.1 Clostridia bacterium | reverse complement strand
TTGCATGAACTCCGTGCGCTGACCGGCGGATATACGATGCCCGACGACGGCTGCGCCAGCTACGGGGCCTTCATGGAAGCGCTGTCCGCACTCGAAGCCGACCTGTTCCAGCACATCCATCTCGAAAACAACATCCTGCTGCGGGATCCGGAGGCGGCGGCATGAACGCGCCCGCGGAGCGCCGGATCCATCTCGGCCGGACCGTCCATGACCTGTGCGCCCAGTACCCCGAACTGGTGGAGATCCTGCGCGGACTGGGTTTCGTCGACATCGTCAAACCCGGCATGCTCCAGACCGCGGGACGGTTCATGACCCTCCCGAACGGGGTCCGAATGAAGGGCATCTCCCGGGAAACGCTGCTGGAGAGGCTGCGCGCCGAGGGATTCACCGTCGAGGAGTGACGCAACGCCGCAAGGGTTCCGGACAGACAGAAGGGAAAACCCCGGTCCGCCCGCATTGGGCCGGTACCGGGGCATCTCCAGAAGGAAAGATCCATGCGTGTATTACGGTTTAGGTGTTCCCATCCCGCTGGTCGCGGTCGGGCCCGCTCCGGACTGGAGGGTCGACGGGGACGGTGTCCCGGTACCGGACGGGTCGGTCGTGCGGACCGTGGCTTGAACGGTTTCCCGCACTGTGGATCCGGACGGTTCGGACCCGCCTATGGTCGGAGCGCTTCCGTCCGGGCCGCCCTGGCCGCCGGATCCGGTCTGCGCGGTCTCACGAACGGTCTCGCGAACGGTCTCGCGGGAGGTTGCGCCGGTACCGGAACCGGTCTGCACGGTCTCGCGGTTGGTCTCCTGGCTGGTTTCGCGGCTGGTTTCGCGTACGGTCGAACCGGATGGATCCGATGCCGACCGGGTCGTCTCTCCTGCATTGCCCGCGGGACCGGTGCTGAGATCTGGCTTTCCGCGCTCGAGCATCGTCTGGATCAGCTCGCCGAGTTTCGCCTGGGCGACGTCCTCCGCACGGTATCCCGGCTGCCCCTCGACTGCGCGGTTCATCAGCAGCTGGCGACCGACGGAGAGTCCGTTCTCCTCCGCCTGATCCGCGATGCCGTTGTCATTGCTGTAGACCACCCAGACGTCCAGTCCGGCCAGCGGACCGACGGCCGGGACCTCCTCCAGCTGCAGGAGCACCTCGGCAAACGCCGCGTCGGGCTTTTCAAACGCCGCGGAGACCAGAACCTGGCTCAAGTCGCCTTCCCAGCGCTCTCGGACCACCTGGATCCAGCATTCCAAAGCGGCCTCGTAGTCGAGTCCCTGAAGTGTCGTTCCCTCGAGCAGTCGTTCCGCTTCCTCGTTCCGGGCCTGGACCGCGATGACCTTGTGATCCCTGTTCAGCATCATGTTGAGACTCGGGTTGATATCCACCGACATCACCACCGCGACCGTACGGGCCGAGAGAATCCCGTTCATAAACACACCCAAGGCGCCAATCAGAACCAGGCAGGCTGCAGCCATAGCGAGTCCGGCGACCCACCGGCGGCGGTACCGAGCGGCGACAGCCGGACGTGCAGCGGATGCGGCCGGCGCGGACGCTGCTGCATCCCCGATCCGGACGGCCTGTCCCACATACATGTCCCGACGCAGCGGCATGCGGACCAGCCCGCACTCTTTGCTGAATACCATGGCGTGGCGTCCCTTGATTTCCATGACGATACCCTTGTCCATTTTTCAGTCCTCCCTGTATTCCCTCAGGTATCCTTTGATGGTGTCCAACCCGCTGTCCATCAGCAGGGCCACCAGGATGATGCTTTCGCGGTTCTTCTCGATCGTCTTGACCGGCGTCCCGCTTCGCCGGGAAAGCTCGGCGCACGGCAGGCGGAGCGTTTCACCGAGTTGCGTCATCATCCCGCGATCCGTCTGGAGCAGACGCGCGATGCGGATGCAGAGCCGTTTGCTGTCCCGGTGGCGCGGAAACCGCCGGTACACCTTGAAGAGCGACAGTCCGCAGTCCTCCAGCCGTTTCCGGAACGCGAGGATCTCTTCCTCGGCTTCCATGTCTGCCAGCAGATCACGCTCCGGTGCGGGCAGCCGGTCCGCCAACGGAGCCTCGTCCACCTCTTCCAGCTCGCTGAAACGGGAAGTGGCGCGATCCCTGGCCTCGGACCGGAACCAGTCGACCATCCGCCGGTTGACCACCAGCCCGGCAAACGAGAGGAACGGCACGCCGGTCCCGGGATCGTACCGGTCGATGGCTTCATTGAACGCCATCAGGCCCACACTGAATTCGTCCTGCCTGCGGATCTCCTGCAGATCGAGATCCCCGTACCGGCCGCCCAGCATGCGGCGGACGATTCCGGCCACAAATGGTTGGTAGTCCTCGATCAGCCGGTCTCGTTCGCCGGAATTCCCGTACCTCGCAAGCGCCACCCTCCCGGCGGGATCTTGCTGCCCGCCGTTCCGGAAACCCTGCGCTGACGTCCGTTTTTCCTGCATGTCCGGCCTCCTGCCCTGCGATGTCCTTCACTGTATTATTCGGTGCGGGCTGATCATTTTCAGGGGGAAGCCACACGCCGATCAACGAAAAGTCCGCAAAAAACCGCAATATCCGCTTTTCTTTTATAATAGAACCATCGTTCCCCATTCCCCACTGGTACGACATCCGGGAGGAGACCGCCATGAGTGAACTCATCGACAACAACACCCAACGCAAGCAACAACTCGGGCAGCTGATCCGCCGGCTCCACGACGGGGCGTCGGTCGAAGACGTGCGTGCGGACTTCGAACGCGACTTCGGCAGCGTCTCCGCGGCCGAGATCGCGGAAGTCGAGCAGGCTCTCATCCGCGACGGTCTGCCGGTCGCCGAGGTGCAGCGGCTTTGCGACGTGCATTCCGCCGTATTCCGCGGATCGATCGAGGAAATCCACCGGCCTGCGGATCCGACCGCGGTTCCCGGTCACCCGATCCACACGATGCGCCGGGAGAACGCGGCGCTCGAAAGTCTCATCGCGGATCATCTCCGCCCCCACCTCGAAGACTACGCCGTCAACAACAGCCAGTCCGCATTGTCCGCTCTCCGTGAGGACATCGCTCATCTGGCGGGGATCGGACTTCACTACTCCAAGAAAGAAAACCTGTTTTTCCCCTTCCTCGAGCAGTACGGCATTACCGCGCCGCCCAAGGTCATGTGGGGTGTCGACGACGAGATCCGGGATGCGATCCGGGAGATCCGCACCTCACTGGAGAGCCTGGAGGACCGGCGCCCGATCCTGCGGGAAAAGGTCGAGGCCGTCCTGGTGAAGGTCGGCGATATGGTTTTCAAGGAGGAGAATATCCTCTTCCCCATGATGATGGAAACCCTGACCCCGCGCGACTGGTTCGTGGTCGCGGGCGGCATCGGGGAGATCGGGTATTACCTGATCGACGGCGCACCGGCCTGGAATCCCGGGGATATCCCGCAGTCTCCTCCGGAAGCCGCTCCCGCAGCCGAAGCGGAGACGATGCCCCCCGTCGCGCCCGACGCGCGGCTCGCACTCCCGTCCGGTTCGATGAGCCTCGAGGAGATCGTCCGCATGCTGGACACCCTCCCGCTCGACATCACGTTCGTGGATGCCGACGACACCGTACGGTATTTTTCGCAGGGACGGGACCGGATCTTTGCCCGGACGCTCGCGGTCATCGGACGCAAGGTCGTCAACTGTCATCCGCCCGCGAGCATGCATGTGGTGGAAAAGATCCTTGAGGACCTTAAGTCCGGCCGCAAAGACCATGAAGATTTCTGGATCCGGATGGGCGGCAGGATCGTGTACATCCGCTATTTTGCGGTACGCAGCGCGGAGGGCGCCTATCTGGGAACGCTCGAGGTCACCCAGGACATCGCGCCCATCCAGGGTCTCGCGGGGGAGAAGCGGCTGGTGTCTGACTGACGTTTCCCGTCAGCCGGTGATCGCATGACACGACGGGC
>JAGOFF010000228.1 GCA_017997315.1 Clostridia bacterium | reverse complement strand
GTCCCCCGGCTGGTGGCCGCGCTCAATGTGGTGCTTGCGCTTGCGATTGTCGTCCTCGCCGTGTCGGTTCTCCGGGACCGCACCCCTCTCCCGACCTCCGGGACCAACGCTTCGGTGCCGGTGGCGACGTCGACCGGAGCGGCTGCCGGCCCCTCCGGGGACACGGATCTGCCGCAGTATCCGGTGTCGTCCCGATGGGCCACCATGCAGTTCCGGGACAACTCGCTTGAGGGGTGCCGGTCCGCCTCGATCGACCGGATCGAACGCTTCGACCCGGATACCGGGGACTGGACGCCGGCTGCGCCCGGCTACGCATACCGGTACGAGACGCTGGCCGGATCGGTGCACCGGTATCCATACCTGTTCGCGATGGTCGACCTCGAAGCCTATCCGCTGGAGCCCGGGCTGTACCGCGCGACGATGACGGTCCTGTCGGATGACAGCCCCTCCTCGGAGTGCCGGGCGGAGTTCGAGATCGTCGAATCGGGACCGTATCCGGAGTTCATGATGAACCTGGTCGCGGACACCCGCGCCGAGCCGGGCGAGTGGGTGTACCAACCCGCCGGCCTGGCATGGGGCATGGATCCGGCGGCGGTGCGTGCGGCGCTTGGGTTGACCGAGGAGGACTTCCTCCGGTCCGGAGACGAGTATACCCGCAAATCGCCGGTGCGCGTTTGGTTCCCGGATGCGTACGTATCGGAGACCTATGTCTTTACGGACGACCGGCTCGATGCGGTCCGGTATGAGGTGGTCCCGGTGGAGTCGGACCGGCTGCTGGAGATCTGCGGTCAGCTCGGTGCGCTGCGGGCGGACGTCCTGAGCGACGATTGGATGACCGATACCGAACTCGCCTATCTCGGCTGCCTGCTGCCCGGGGGGAGCAATGCTTCGGGCGGATCGGAGAATACGGATCTGAGCATGATCGGAGGCTCGGGACGCGTATCCGTGACCCTCTCTTCCGGGTCTAGCACGACGGAGCCGATCCAGAATACCCGGGTGATGGTTTCGCCGCTGGCGGAAATCGACGGGATCCCGCAGTACCCCGCCGATGCGGAGTCGATCCTTCTTCGCATTGAAATCCCGGATCCGGACGCCGGCTACTACGACATCCGGATCGAGAAATATGAGCGGTACGACCCGGTAACCGGAACCTGGCAGCGCGTGCTGGAAAACCACGGCACCGCGGAGATCAAGAAGGCACCTTTTCCCGGGCTTGATTTCCTCCCGCTGGTGCTCAGCATCGGAGATCCGGAATTCGGAGGCCCGCCGGGCGCGGGGCGGTACCGCGCGGTCGGGGTGATCCACGCAGTGTATCCGAACGACGTCGTCGAGAACGATCTCACCATGGAGTTCGACCTGGTCGACGCCGGATGAACGCGTTACGGGCTCGGCCGCCGCGGTTCGCACGGGCGGCCGGTTCCGGTCTTGTACAGCGCGGGGGAGGGGGATCCGATGGAAGACCAACACAGATCCGGACCCGTACCGGAGGCGGCACGCGCCGAGGACCCGGTCGAGGCGTTCCGGCGGAACCGCCGGCTGCCCTGGTGGGTGGTGGCGCTTGACGTGGTGCTGCTCCTGCTGATCGCCGGGACGGTCGCGTGGATGATGATCAAGCTCGACAACCGGCTGGAGGGGAGGGGGGACGTACAGGCACCCCCGCCAGCGGCGGGCAGTGTTCGACTGTTATAACTCCAGCAGAGGCCGGACCGCGTCGTGCATCGCGTCCAGTGCGGCCTCGCCCGCGGCCGTCCGGGCCGACGCGCTGTCGCCCGGCCGGAGGACGGCGTACAGGTAGAGTTTGAGCTTGGGCTCGGTGCCGGATGGACGGACCGCATACCAACTCCCGTCGTCAAAGAAATACCGCAGCACGTCGGAGCGCGGGAAGTCCAGCGTCTCCGCCGGACCGGCTTCGGTCCCGTCCGGCGCGAATCCACGCACGGTCCCGGCCGCCAGATCCTCCGCCCGGACCAGCCGGGCGTCCCCGATCCGGCGCGGGGCGCGCGCCCGGAACGCCGCCATGACCGCGGAGATCCGGGCCTGGCCGTCCGGTCCCTCCCGCACCAGGTTCAGCGGGCGGGCGGCGTAGTATCCATAGGTGTCCCACAGCGATTCGAGCCGGTCGAGGAGGGTCTGTCCACCCCGACGGAGGCGCGCCGCGGCGCGGCAAAGGAGCAGCAGCCCGGACAGTCCGTCCTTGTCCCGGACCAGCGTGCCGACCGCGTATCCGATGCTTTCCTCGAATCCCAGTACGTATTCGTATCCCTCGGCCTCGAGCGCAGGGGCGGCGCCGCAGATGTTCTTGAACCCGGTCAGGGTCTCGACGACCCGGACCCCCGCGGCACGGGCGATTTCGGCGCACAGGTTGTCGGTCACGACGGTCTTGACCAGCGCGGGCCGCGCGGGCAGACGGCCGGACGCGCGCAGGCGGTCCAGCACGTAGTCGGTCAGGAGCGCCCCGGTCTCGTTGCCCGACAGGTGGCGGTATCCGTCCGCGGGGTCGCGCACCATCGCCGCGAACCGGTCTCCGTCCGGATCGGTCGCGATCACGAGGTCCGCGCCGAGCCGGAGGGCTTCCTCCTCCGCTCGCGCAAACGCCGCGCGGAATTCCGGATTGGGGGTGGACATTGTGGAAAAATCCGGGTCGGGCATCATCTGGGCCTCGACCGCGTGCACGTCCTCGAACCCGTCTTCGCGGAGCAGACGCAGCGCCTGCCGGCCCGCGGTCCCGGACAGCGGGGTATACAGGATGCGAAGCGGCACTGCCGCCCCGCCCCCGTCCGGCTCGATTCGGTCCGCGAGCGCGCGGACGCCGGCGAGGTACGCTTCCTCCGGCTCCGGGCCGAGCTCGGTGATCCGGCCGTCCTGCAGCGCTTCGGGGTAGTCCGCGTATTGCAGCCGGTCGTACCCGGTCCGCGCGTCGTCCCGCAGGATCGCCATGACCGCGGCGGCGTCCGGCTCGGAGATCTGGGTCCCGTCGGAAAAGTAGACCTTGTAGCCGTTGTAGGCGGGCGGATTGTGGGACGCGGTGACCATGACGCCCGCATCGCACCCGAAGTGCAGCACGCTGAACGCAAGGAGCGGGGTGGGGATGTAGTCGGGATACCGCAGTATGCGGATCCCGTGCGCCGCGAGTACCTGCGCCGCGATCCGGGAGAAATCTTCGGAGTGCCGGCGGGTGTCGTGCCCCAGCACGACGGTCGGGGTCCGGCCGGGCAGGCTGTCCGCGAGGTGCAGCGCAAGTGCCTGGGTCGCGCGGGCGACGGTGTACCGGTTCATGCCGCCCGTGCCGGCAAACATCTTGCCGCGCAGTCCGGCGGTCCCGAACTCGAGCGGCCGGCCAAAGCGCTCACGGACCGCGTCCGGCTGCCCGTCGATCGCCGCGAGCTCGGCACGGGTCTCCGCGTCGAACAGCGGACCGTCCCGCCAGGCATGGTAGGCCGCGATGTCGGGCGGACGCCGGAGCATCCGGTCTTCCGGCGGGGTGTGGTCGTGGGACAGCGCGAGCTGGAGCCAGGCGACCGAGCGCCAGGCGCCCAGCTTGAATCCCGCCTCCTCGTACAGACCGGCGGGAACGAATCCAAAGGACTGGTGGAGCGCCATGCTTGCGGGATTGGGCTGGGTGATCCCGGCGAACGCGCGGTGATATCCCTCCGCGCGGAGCAGCCGGAGGAGCTCGGTGTACAGCTGGTGCCCGTATCCCCGCCGCCGGACGTCCTGGCGCAGGTAGACCGACACCGAAACCGAGGTCCGGTAGGCCGCGCGCTCGCTGAACGGACCGGCATAGGCGTACCCGAGAAGCTCCGCGCCGTCCGCGGACTCGGCGACCAGCCAGGGATGCACGGAGGCGTACCGGACGATCCGGCGGCGCATCTCGGCCGCGTCCGGGGGTTCGGTCTCGAACGTGATCGCGGTCTCCCTCACATAGGGCTCG
>JAGOFF010000018.1 GCA_017997315.1 Clostridia bacterium | reverse complement strand
GATGGTGCCCTGCCTGCTGGAGGCGCACTACAAGCCCATGGGATACCACACGTCCGTCAGGACGGTCTTCACGATCCACAACCTGAAGTATCAGGGAATCCACGGGGTCGAGAACATCGCGGATCTGATGGACATGCCTCCGGAGTACCTGACCGAGGACCGGGTTCTCAAAGACGGCGTGCCGAATTTCATGAAGGCCGGGATTGTCTATGCGGACGCCGTCACGACCGTTTCGCCGACCTATGCGGACGAGATCCTGACAACCCGGTACGGGGAAGGGCTGGACGGCGTTCTGCGGCAGTACTCCCACAAGATCCGGGGGATTCTGAACGGGATCGACACCGTCGAATTCGATCCGGCGTCCGACCCCTGCATCCCGCGGAACTACGGTCCGGCGGACCGGAGGGAGGGAAAGGCGGTCAACAAGCGCCACCTCCAGGCGGAACTCGGGCTGGACGACATCCCGGACGCCCCGCTCGCCGTCATGGTCACCCGCCTGGTCGACCAGAAGGGACTCGACCTGCTCATCCATGCCGTCGACGGGATCGTCGGCGAAGGATGCCAGCTGGTCGTCCAGGGGACGGGCGATCCGTTCTACGAGTGGGTGCTGGCCGAAGCCGCGGCGCGTCATCCGGGACGGATGGCGGCCGCGCTCGCGTACGACAACGCGCTCGCTCACCGGGTATATGCGGCCGGCGACCTTTTTCTCATGCCTTCGCTTTTCGAGCCCTGCGGGCTGTCCCAGATGATCGCCATGCGGTACGGCACCGTACCGGTCGTCCGGGAAACCGGCGGGCTCAAGGATACGGTGAGGCCGTATGATCCCGCCTCCGGCGGGGGAAACGGCTTCACGTTCGCGGAAACGGACGGGGAAGGACTGCTCCGTGCGGTGCGTGCCGCCTGTGCACTGTATCGCGATTCGCCCGTCATCTGGGATTCCATTGCGGTACGGGACATGCGCGGGGACTTCACGTGGGACCGGTCCGCCGCGGAATATGCGGCACTCTTCTCGCGGCTTGCCGGCAAAGGCGCGGAACCCGGATGAGGGCGTTTCACCAATCCCGGGATCCCGCGTTCAGAATCCCGTTCGGAGCGGTTCCGGTCGATGCGGAAGTGCGTCTGGCGGTTCAGACGGACGGGGAAGGCGTTCCGGTGGAGGCGGTGTACCTTGGGTACGCATATGGCCGCGAGCACTTCCATGCGGGCCGTCTCCTGATGACGGAGGATTCCGGCGGGGGGTTTACGATCCGTCTGAGGACCCCCGGCGCACCCTCTCTGCTTTTCTACTGGTTCGAGTTTGAATGTGCCGGTACGACACGTTTCCTGGTACGGGACCGGGAGTTGTCGGACGGTACAGGCCGTCTGACGGATCTGCGGCCGGATTTCCGGTCGCACGAACGGTTTTCCCAGTCCGCATTTCAGATCACCGTGTATTCCGACCACTTTGACACTCCGGAATGGCTGCGGGGCGCGGTCGTCTACCAGGTGTTTCCGGACCGGTTCGCACGCGCGGCCTCGCGCCCGCCGATCGCCTACGATGTGGTCGGGTACCGCAGCGAGCGCATCTTCCACGAGGACTGGAACGAGGATGTGGATTGGCGGGGGCGGCCCGAAACCGGCTATATCGCCTGTGACTTTTTTGGTGGTAGCCTGCGGGGGATCGAGGAGCACCTCGACTACATCGAGGGATTGGGTGCGACCGTCCTGTACCTGAATCCGGTGTTCGAGGCACGCTCCAACCACAGGTACGATACGGCGGACTATTCCCGGATCGATCCGCTGCTGGGGACGCGGGAGGACCTCGCTTCCCTGTGCGAATCCGCCCGGCGACGCGGGATCCGGGTCCTGCTGGACGGCGTGTTCAGCCATACCGGCGCGGACAGCGTATATTTCAACCGCCTGAAGCGGTATCCCGAGATCGGGGCGTATCAGGAAGCGACCGGGGAGGGGCGTTCCCGGTACACATCCTGGTATACCATCCGGAACAAGGGCGGTTCGCTCCACTATGACTCCTGGTGGGGGTTCCCGGAACTCCCGACGGTCAGCAAGGACGACTTGTCCTATCGGGCGTTCATTCTCGGTGAGGACGGGATTGTCCGGCAGTGGCTGAGGCTGGGGGTGTCGGGATGGCGCCTTGACGTATCGGACGAACTCCCGGACGCGTTTCTGCGCGACATCCGGCGGTCCGCCCGCCAGGAAACCCCGGACGCTGCGATCCTCGGTGAAGTCTGGGAGGATGCCAGCAACAAGGTGAGTTACGGCTCGTTCCGTGATTTTGCCTTCGGTACGACCCATGACTCCGTGACGGGCTATCCGTTCCGGCTGTCGCTGCTGGGCTGGCTCGGTTATCGCATCGACGCGTACCGGATGGTCAACGAGCTGGAAACCATCCGCGAAAACTATCCGGCCCCCCTGTTCCACTGCGTGATGAACCTGATCGGAAGCCATGACGTGCCGCGTGCCCTGACCGTCCTGTCCGGACACCCCGATCCCGGCGACCGCGACCGGCAGGCGGCCGTCCGGCTGACACCGGAGGAACGGGAGCGGGGCACGGACCGGTTGAGGTTGGCGGCGGCTTTCCAGGTGGTATATCCCGGTGCTCCGTCCGTCTATTATGGAGACGAGACCGGGATGGAAGGTTTCCGTGATCCGTTCAACCGGCGCACATTTCCCTGGGAGAAGACCGAAACGGACCTGTCGGACTGGTTTTCGCTGGTGTTCACCCTGAGGCGTTCCATGCCTGTGCTTCGGACCGGAGATCTTGAAATCAAGGCGGAAACCCCGGATCTGGTCCGCATGCGGCGGTTTCTGCGGGACGGGCGCGACCTGTTCGGATCCGAAGCGGAAGGCCCCGCGGAACTGGTGGCGTGGTTCAACCGGTCGGACGAAGCGGTTTCCGTGTGTCATGCCGGCAGTGAGGTGATTGTCGGACCTCTCGGCGCGGCCGTGTTCGCTGACGGGAGGCGCGTCCTGTAACCAGGTGCCGCAGTGCAGCGAAAAATGGAGAAGCCGGACACCATGTCCGGCTTCTCCATTTTTGTGGTGCGGCCACCGGGACTTGAACCCGGACGGTTGCCCATACGCCCCTCAAACGTACGCGTCTGCCAGTTCCGCCATGACCGCATGGCGCTGCGTCGACAGCAGAGCCTATTATATTCGTTGTCGTTCGCGTGTGTCAATACGAATCGCGGCTTGACGGAGCGCGTGGAACGAAGTATAGTGTTCCAGAAAAGGACAACTAACGGAAAGGGGGTTCCGCCGAATGGAAACCATCGACGCCCTGACACGGTTCGGACTTACCCGGCAGGAAGCCGCAGTCTATGTGCGGCTGTGCGGGGAAGGACCCCGGAACGGATACGAGATCGCCAAGGAAACCGGGATCTCCCGCTCGAACGCCTACGGCGCGCTGGCCGGCCTGGCGGACAAGGGTGCCGCCGACACGGAGGAAGGCTCGCCCGTCCGGTACTTCGCCGTGCCGCCGCAGGAGTTCTGCGGGGCGAAAATCCACGAACTCCAGCAGCTGGGTGCGGAACTCGCGGCGGGTCTCGTCCGGCACCCCGGGGAGGACGGTCCGAGCTATGTCACCGTTCGGGGGCTGCCGCGGATCGCCGCCCGGATGGAGGCCATGCTGGACTCCGTGGAGGAACGGGTCTACCTGTCCGTGCCGGCTTCGCTGCTCGGTCCGATGATCCCGGCTCTCGCGGCTCTGGTGGAAAAAGACCGGAAGGTCGTGGTCCTGGCGGCCGAACCGCCGGATCTGCCCGGGACGATCGCATACCGGCAGCCGGAACCGGACGCCCGGATCCGGCTGATCGCGGACTCGCGGCTGGTTCTGACGGGATCGCTGGCCGGGGATGTCCCGACCTGCCTGTATTCCGCGGACGTCCATCTGGTGGATCTTGTGAAGGAAGCGCTGCGAAGCGAGATCCGCCTTGTCGAGACGGCCGCCGCACGGATACAGCCGTAATCGGGAGGAGAGGAAGATGAAGACACCCTTCGTGACCCATGAACAGCTGCTCGGAATCACCGCACGCTATCCGACGCCTTTCCACCTCTACGATGAAGCAGGCATCCGACGTACGGCGAGGGAACTGAACCGCGCGTTTTCCTGGAACCCCGGGTTCAAGGAGTACTTTGCGGTCAAGGCGACGCCGAATCCGGCCATCCTTCGGATCCTGCGGGAGGAAGGCTGCGGTGTCGACTGCTCCTCGGAGACCGAACTGCTGATGGCGGAGAGGTGCGGCTTTGCCGGCAGCGGGATCATGTTCTCGTCCAACGCGACGCCGGCGTCCGAATTCCGGCTGGCGCGCCGGCTGGACGCGACGATCAATCTCGACGACATTACGCATATCCCGTTTCTGGAAGAGCATGCCGGCCTCCCGGAAACCATCTGCTGCCGATACAATCCAGGCGGAGTTTTCAAACTAGGGAACGACATCATGGATCAGCCGGGCGAGGCGAAGTACGGATTCACCTACGCGCAGCTGGCCGAGGGAATCCGCACCCTGCGGAGCAAAGGCGTGAAACGCTTCGGTCTGCACGCGTTCCTCGCCTCCAACACCGCGTCCGAGGCGTACTACCCGGCGCTGGCACGGATCCTGTTCGAAACCGCGGTCCGGCTCCGGGAGGAGACCGGCATCGCCATGTCGTTCATCAACCTGTCCGGCGGCATCGGGATCCCGTACCGCCCGGACCAAAGCCCGAACGACATCGCAGTGATCGGCGAGGGGGTCCGCCGGGCGTTCGAGGAGATCCTTGTACCGGCCGGCATGGGGGACGCGGCGCTGTTTACCGAGCTTGGGAGATTCATGCTCGGACCCCACGGATGCCTTGTCGCGACCGCCATCCATGAAAAACACACCTACAAGGAGTACATCGGCCTGGACGCCTGCGCCGCCAACCTCATGCGTCCGGCGATGTACGGCGCCTACCACCACATCACGGTCTCCGGCAAGGAAGGGGAGCCCTGCGACCGGACCTACGACATCACCGGGTCGTTGTGCGAAAACAACGACAAGTTCGCCGTCGACCGCATGCTGCCGAGGATCGACCGCGGGGACCTGCTTGTGATCCACGACACCGGAGCGCACGGATACTCCATGGGGTACAACTACAACGGCCGGCTGCGATCCGCGGAACTCCTGCTTCGGGAAGACGGGAGCGTCGACAGGATCCGGCGTGCGGAAACTCCGCGCGACTACTTCGCGACCCTGGACTTCACGCACTTGTTCGACGACATCGGCTGAACGGCGCCGGAAGCGCGCATCCATCCGTCAGGCCGGCAGGGAGTGCTCCCCGCCGGCCTCTTCACAGCATCCTCCCGTGCGATCCGTGATTCCGTACCCATGTTTTCAAACAATGCCGCGGTTTCACTTGTCAAACAAATCCTTTATACCGTATGATGTTCAACGTAGTGCCGGAAAACCGGCAGGGAAGGATGGTTGAAGGAATGTTGAAGTATCTTATTTTCGGCGTTTTTCTCGCTTCCATGGTTGTCGTCGGCATCCTCACCCAGAAGAAAGTCAAGACCGCGGAGGACTTTGTCATCGGCGGCCGGCGGATGGGTTCATGGCTGTCGGCATTTTCCTATGTGACGACGTATTTCTCGGCGGTGATCTTCGTCGGGTATGCGGGCCGTTTCGGCTGGGGATTCGGCGTCTCCGCGACATGGATCGGCATCGGCAACGCCGTCATCGGGACGCTGTTCGCCTGGCTGCTCCTTGCGGAACGCACCCGCCGCATGACGGCGGACATGGGGGTGTCCACGCTGGCGGAGTTCTTCCGGGAACGCTACGACAGCAAGAAGATGGAGATGGCGGCCGCGGTGATCGTCTTCATCTTCCTGATCCCGTATTCCGCCTCGGTCTATCAGGGACTCGGCTACATCCTGCAGGCGTTCTTTTCCGGAACCTTTCTGGAGAACATCCGCGTCAGCATGGGCCTGGTGGCCCTGATCACCGCCGTCTACGTCTTTTTCGGCGGCTACATCTCCACCGCGGTCAACAGCATGATCCAGGGCATCATCATGGTCGGCGGCGTGGTCCTGATCGTCGTCAAGGTCCTCGGCGCCGTCGGCGGCTTCGGCGAAGGGATGGAGATCCTTTCGTCCATCTCGGACAAGACGTTCGGGGCGGGGGCGCTGTCCTCCATAGGCGGACCGGATCCGTTCAGTCTGGTGGTCCTGGTTCTGATGACCAGTTTCGGGACGTTCGGACTGCCGCAGATGATTGCCAAATACAGCGGGATCAAGAGCAAGGCTGCGGGCAAACGCGCCACACTGTATTCCCTCGTCGGTTCACTGATCGTCAGCGGGGGCGCCTACTTCATGGGCGGCTTCTCCCGCGCGTTGGCGCAGACCGGACACATCGAAGTCGATCCCACCAAGCTGGATACCGTGATGCCGCGGATCTTCCAGGCCATCCTGTCCGAGGAGGTCATGGCGATCCTCGTCATCCTGATGTTGTCCGCATCGATGTCCACGTTGGCCGCAGTCGTTCTCGTTTCTGCGCCCACATTCAGCAAGACGATCCTGAAGACGCCGAAACTCATGCCGATGAGGATCCTCAGCATCGTCTTCGTCCTGGTGTCCTACGTGGTCGCCATCACCGACACTCCGATCGTCACGCTGATGTCCTTTTCATGGGGGGCGGTGTCCGGCGCGTTCATCGGACCCTACATCTGGGGGCTGTACTCCAAAAAGATCACGCGCGCCGGCTCCTGGGCGGGCATGGCGTGCGGGCTTGGAACCGTCGTGGTCGGCGCCGTCCTGATCGCCGTCACCTCCTCCATGGCGGAGGCGACCAAGTGGGCCCCGCGGCTCGCGGTACTGGCGCTGGCGGTCTCGATGGTCGTGACACCGGCGGCAAGCCTGTTGACCGCGCGGCTCTCCAAGGTCCCGGAAGGGGCGAAATTCGTCTGACGGCGTTGCGCTGCGGACCTGTACGGCCGGGGGAACGACAGACCGCACGCCGGTCGCGCCGGTCCCCCGGCCTTTGTCCGACTGGCGCGACGCCCCTCATCGCGATAAAATAGACGGACGGCCGGCCGGACAACCGACCGGCCGGGCGATCCGCCCGCACACAAAACCCGATATCCTGCAGATGTGAGGTCAGCATGAAAAAAATCCTTCTTGGAAACGAAGCCGTCGCCCGGGGCGCATACGAAGCCGGTGTCAAGGTGGTTTCCTCCTATCCGGGCACGCCGAGTACGGAGATCACGGAGACCATGGCCCGATATCCGGAACCGCATGTCGAATGGGCGGTCAATGAGAAAGTGGGCATGGAGGTCGCGGTGGGCGCCAGCATCGCCGGCGCGAGGGCGATGACCTGCATGAAGCATGTCGGACTCAATGTCGCCGCGGACCCGTTGTTCACCGCATCCTATACAGGGATCAACGGCGGACTGGTGGTCGTGGTGGCGGACGATCCGGGAATGCACAGTTCGCAGAACGAGCAGGACAGCCGGAATTATGCCCGGGCCGCCAAACTGCCCATGTTCGAACCGGCGGACAGTCAGGAATGCCGGGATTTCACCCTGGCGGCGTTCCGGCTGTCCGAGGAGTATGACACCCCGGTCATGATCCGGCTGACCACCCGTGTCGCCCACTCCCGCTCGCTGGTGGAGGAGGGGACTCCGGAGACTCCCACGCTCCGGCCCTATGTGAAGGACATGTCGAAGTACGTCATGATGCCGGCGATGGCGATCGCGCGTCATGCCGTCGTGGAGAAGCGGCAGGCGGCGATCGCCGCGTCATCGGACGTCATCGGGATGCATACGCTCCATCCGGGGGACGCCTCCCTGGGCATCGTGACGTCCGGGATCGCCTATCAGTATGTGCGGGAAGCCCTGCCGGACGCGTCGGTCCTCAAGCTCGGCATGGTCTGGCCGCTTCCGACGGAGACGATCGCACGGTTTGCCGCTTCGGTCCGGCGCCTGGTGGTCGTGGAGGAACTGGATCCGTTCCTCGAGACCGAGATCCGGGCGGCAGGCATCGCCTGCGAGGGGAAGACGCTGTTTTCAATGCTGGGCGAGTACAGCTCGACCGGCATCCGTGCCGCGCTCGGCTCCGCCGGCGCGCCGGACGGCGCTTTTTCCTGCGACCTGCTTCCGGCGGCGGTGAACCGTCCCCCTGTCCTGTGCGCGGGATGTCCCCACAAGGGCCTGTTCCTGGCGCTTGCCCGACTCAAGGCCGTGGTCATGGGGGACATCGGGTGCTATACGCTCGGTTCGCTGCCTCCGATGAACGCCATGGACGCCTGCGTCTGCATGGGCGCGTCCATCGGCATGGCGCACGGTGCGGACAAGGCGGCCGGGCCTTCCATGTCGGCGCGTACCGTCGCCGTCATCGGGGATTCGACGTTCATCCACTCCGGCATCACCGGACTGATCAATGCCGTATACAACCGCAGCGCCTCCACCGTGGTCATTCTGGACAACTCCATCACCGGCATGACCGGACACCAGCAGAATCCGACCACCGGACTCGACATCCGGCTTGCCGCCGCCCCGGCGGTGGATCTCGAGGCGTTGTGCGCCGCCGTCGGCGTGCGTAGCGTCCGTGTCGTCGATCCGGCCGATTCGGCCGCGTCGCAGAAGGTGCTGGCCGAGGAAATGGCAAAACCCGAGGTCTCCGTCGTCATCGCGCGACGCCCCTGCGCGCTCATCCCGACCGGCCGCGGAACTGAAACCGCCGTGCTGGATCCCGACAAGTGCACCCGTTGCCGTGCCTGCATCCGGCTGATGTGCCCTGCGCTTGTGCAGGGAGAGGACGGGAAGCCGGTCATCGATCCGACCGCCTGCAACGGATGCGGACTGTGCATCGGCACCTGCCGCTTCGGCGCGCTCGGCAAGGAGAAGAAGTGATATGACGATCAACGGCAAAACATCTCTGGATATCGTTCTCGCGGGCGTCGGAGGCCAGGGGACCCTGGTAGCCGGCCGGATCCTCGGCGCGTTGGCCCAGGCGCTCGGACTTGACGCCAAGGTGTCGGAGGTCCACGGCATGTCCCAGCGGGGGGGCAGTGTCATCACCTACGCCCGTTTGGGGGAGAAGGTCCATTCACCCATCCTGGAGCGAGGGCAGGCAGACTTCCTGCTTGCGTTCGAAGAACTGGAGGCGCTCCGTTGGGCAGGGCTGCTCCGCCGGGACGGCGCGGCGCTCATCAGTACACAGCGGGTGACTCCGCTTCCCGTCAGCCTCGGAACCGCGACCTATCCGGAGGACATCCCGGAACGCCTGGAAAACGCCTGCGGCTCCCATGCACGGGTCGTGCGTGTCGACGCGCCCGGACTGGCGGCGCAGGCGGGCAGCGCCCGGGCGGTCAACGTCGTCATGCTGGGCGCGATGGCCGCGATGACCGACGTGCCGGTCGAAGCGTGGCACGACGCCATCGACCATGTACTGGCGGAGCGTTTGCGCGCGGTCAACCATGAAGCGTTCCGGCTCGGATATGGCGTGCCGTCCCGCGGATTGCTATGATGTAGAAAAGTCGGAGGCGTCCCGGTGGAGTTCCGCGCCGGACACGCATGTTTTCATGGAGGTGCCAGATGCTTGTCGAGCAGATATCGGTTTTTCTCGAGAACAAGTCCGGCCGGCTGGCGGAAGTGACCCGCACGCTGCACGGACAGAACATCGACATCCGTGCGCTCTACATCGCCGACACCATGGAATACGGCATCCTGCGCATGATCGTCGACCGACCCGCCGAGGCGGTTCAGGCACTGACGGAAAAAGGCTTCACCGTGAGTTCCACCCACGTGATCGCCATCGCGCTCGAGGATACCCCGGGAACCCTGGACAAGGCGCTTTCCGTGCTCAGTGAAGGGGGGATCTCGGTCGAGTATCTGTATGCGTTCGTCGGACGCGCATCCACGGAAGCGGTCGTCGTGATCCGCGTGGAGGATCCGGACCGGGCCACCGCCGAACTGGAAAAGGGTGGCATCCGTCTCATGACGTCCAGGGAGGTCTACGGTATTTGACCTTCGATTTGTATCACCGCTTCGGCGTCAGCCGGGATGTGTACGAACTCGGGCTGGAGGCGGACCGGCATATCGCCGGACGCATCCGTGAGATCAAGTCGGTCCGCGAGGCGAACCAGTTGCGGGTCCTGTCGGCGCTGCAGCAAGTGCGGCTCTCCGACAGCCACTTCATCATGGGCGCCGGATACGGATACGACGATCCCGGGCGCGACCGCATCGACCAGGCATATGCCCTGGTGTTCGGCGCGGAGGCCGCGCTGGTCCGCGCGCAGATCTCCGCAGGCACACAGGCCATCGCCTCGTGCCTGTACGGAAACCTGCGCCCGGGAGATGTACTGCTGTCCGTCACGGGCAAACCCTATGACACGCTTGCGTCGACCATCGGGACGGATCCGGACGGATCGGGCTCGCTGGCCGAGTTCGGGGTCGGTTTCCGCAGGGTCGACCTTGCGCCCGACGGAAAACCGGACGAACAGGCGATCCGGTCTTCGCTCGGGCCGGAAGTCCGTATGGTGTACATCCAGAAGTCCCGCGGCTATACCGACCGGCGCTCGCTGATGTCCGGGGACATCGCCGACATCGTGCGGATCGTCCGTTCCACCGGCAGCAAAGCGGTCATCATGGTGGACAACTGCTACGGCGAGTTTGTCGAGACCACCGAGCCGACCATGGCGGGTGCAGACCTGTGCGCCGGATCGCTGATCAAGAATCCCGGCGGCGGGCTGTGCCCGACCGGCGGATATGTGGCGGGCCGCAGGGATCTGGTGGAACGGGCCGCCGCCCGGCTGACCGCGCCCGGCCTCGCCGGCCATGTGGGTCCGACGCTGGGCTTGAACCGTTCGATTGCACAAGGTTTCTACATGGCGCCGCATATCGTCGCCGAAGCGCTCAAGGGCGCGGTGTTCGCTGCCGAGATATTCCGACTGGCGGGCTTCAGTACGGCCCCGGCCTCGTGGGACGAGCGGGGCGACATCGTCCAGTCGATCACATTCGGATCCAGGCAGCCGCTGCTTCGGTTCTGCCGGGCGATCCAGGCCGCGGCGCCCGTGGACAGCCATGTCACGCCCGAACCGTGGGACATGCCCGGATATGACTGCCCCGTGATCATGGCGGCCGGGACGTTTGTCCAGGGGGCCTCGATCGAACTGTCCGCGGACGGACCGGTCAAGCCGCCATATACCGCATATATGCAGGGGGGGATGGTGTACGAGAACGTACGACTGGCATGCCTGATGGCCCTGTCCGCCGGCGGGGAGAGATCATGAGCCGGAGTGAAGACCATCCGCCCCGCGGACCGGTATCCGGCAGATCGTCCGAGCCTCCCGGAGGGACGAAGCGCAGGCCGGCGGTCTCACGCGAAAGACTGGCGGCCATCGAACGCCGAAAAGCGCGGGCAAGAACGTTCCGCGTGGTCATCGGCGTCGCCGTCCTCATGCTGGTGACCATGCTCCTGATTGCGACCATCCTGCGAAAAAGCAAGCCGAAACCGCAGTTCCAGTTCATCCGTACCGGCAGCATCGTCCATTCCGTCGAAGCTTCCGCGCTGATCATCCGGGACGAGGCTGTCCTGACCGCGCCGGTCGAAGGCGCGCTCAAGCCGCTGGCCGCGGAGGGGGTCCGTGTTTCCGCCAACGACCGGATCGCCATGGTCATCCGCGCCGGCATGGATTCCACGATTGCGGAGCTGGACAACTGCGAGCAACAGATCACGGAAATCCAGCTGGAACTGATGGACAAGGGGAGTGCGGCAGCCGCCAAAGCGATCTACGACGAGACCGACGCGGACATCGCAGCGGTGATCCGGCTGGTGCGCCGTGATGCGATCAGCGGCCAACTGACCAATACGGGACTCTACGCTTCGTCCCTCGACCTCCTGATCGAGCAGCGTGTGAACCGGCTGCGCGAGGTGGATTTCAAGGATGCGCGGCTGGAGCAGCTGACCAGCCAGCGGGACTACCTGTCCGCGATCCTGGGCGAGAACGCCGGTACCGTAACCAGTCCCGTGCCCGGCATCGTATCGTACCGGTTGGACGGCATGGAGGCAGAGCTGACGCCGGATGCCGTGCCCGCGCTGACACCGGAGCGCTACCGTGAATGCCTGGCGCTCGAGGGCGGGTACCAGGGCGTGCCGTCGAATGTCGTTGCAGGGACACCCATCGCCCGCGTGTCGAACGGACTGATCCAGTATCTGGCGTTCCAGCTGGCGGGAGCCGAAACCGCCTGGTTCGAGCCGGGATCCGTACACGATGTATCCATTGTATCCGAGGGAATCCTGCTCGAAGACTGCACGGTGCTTTCCGCCCTCCCGTCCGGGGAAGGGATTTTTGTCGTCCTATCCACGGACCGGCAGGTTGCCCGGCTTTTCGACCGGCGTGTGATCGCCTGCTCGGTGTCCGTACCCTCCCTGACGGTCGAAGGCCTCAAAGTGCCGGTACAGTCCGTGGTGGAGAAAGACGGGAAGTCCTGGATCATGGTGAATCAATCCGGATTCGCACGCCGTGCGGAGGTGCAGGTACTGGACCGGGATCGGACCTACGCCGTCGTGGAGCCGGTCGGAGACAATCCGTACGGGGTGGGGGAGGCGTCGATCGTCATCGGCAACCCGGAGTCCGTGACGGAAGGGGAGCGTGTAGGATGATCGATTCGGAGAACCATATCGCGGAGAGTCCGGCGCAACGGTATCTGGCTCTGTGCGCCGAAGTCGCGGAGCGATGCCGGGCATGCGGCAGGAATCCGGACGAGATCACAATCGTGGCGGTCAGCAAGAATGCCGCCGCAGCGGCGGCATCGGAGGTCGTCCGGGCAGGGGCGGGCGATCTTGGCGAAAACCGTGTACAGGAACTGATCGCAAAACAAACGGTGCTGGAGTCGGAGGGTCTGTCGCCGCGATGGCACCTGATCGGTTCACTGCAGACCAACAAAGTACGGCAGGTGGTCGGACGGACCGCATTGATCCACTCCGTGGACCGGATCGGACTCGCGGAAGAAATCGGACGCTGCTCCGTGCGTTCCGGCATGACGACTCCCGTCCTGCTGCAGTTCAACCTCTCCCACGAGGAATCCAAGCACGGTTTTGACGAGTCGGAGGCGGAGCGGGCGCTGGATGCCTGCTCCCGCATTCCAGGAATCTGCATGGAGGGACTGATGACCATGGCTCCGCTTGCGGGCGGTTCCTCCGCCGCGGCACAGGCTTTCGACACCGCCCGGCGGCTGTTCGAACGTCTCCGGGACTCCGGCGTGGCGGATCCTGATGTGTTTTGCCGTCTTTCCATGGGCATGAGCGGTGATTTTCCGGAAGCGATCCGCGCGGGCGCCACGATCATCCGGGTCGGAAGTGCCGTCTTCGGTGTGCGGCATCCGCTCTGAAGCAGGGATCCGGTCGCATTTCGTTACATCCGCCGGTCATCCGCGCGGCTATGTTGCCCCGCCGTTACATCCACTTTACGGCTTGCCCGAACCCGTTGAACCCCGCCTGACCCCCCCGTATAATCGGCTTATCGAAACACGGCGAGAGCTTGGAATCGGGGGTTTGGTATGGCAGGTTTTTTGAAGAACATCGTCAACAAGATCAGCGGATATGAAGAATACGACGTTTACGAAGAGGAGCTTGAGCCTCAGGACGATACAGCCGCCGACGAAGAGACCGTGGAGTCCTCGGCACGCATGAATCCCTTCCGCCAGCGTCCGGCCCGCGTGGTCGACATCAAGGGCGGGCACGGATCCCAGGTCGTCGTTCTCCAGCCGGCGGACATCGATACGGCCAAAGCGGTCAGCAACCACGTACGCGCCGGCCGGACGGTCATCTGCAACTTTGAGAAAGTCGAGCCGAAGGTCGCCCAGCGGGTGGTGGATTTCATCACCGGAGCGGCGTATGCCTTGGATGGTCAGGTATCGCCGGTATCCAACTCCATCTTCGTCATCGTACCGCGCAGCGTCTCGCTGCTCCAGGGTACGTCTGAAACCGAGTCGGCCATCGACTATCTCCGGCAGGCAAGGGGACTTACGAACTGATTCCCGGCTTCGCTGAAACACGGGCAACCGGTACAAAAACGGAGGCTTTTCGTAACGGAAAGCCCCCGTTTTCCGTTTCAGGATGCCTTCGGGTCCCGGCGGCATACGCCTATGTTATAATTCTTTTTGTTTCTTTTCCGTGGAGGTTGCGGTCATGGGCATCATCGCAGGACTCGACATCGGAGGCAGCACCACAAAAATCGTCGCGTTGCGCGATCAGCGGATCATCTGCCGCGAACTGGTCGTGGCCGCGGATCCGGTGACCTCCGCTTACGGAGCGGTCGGAAAACTCCTCAATGACAACCGGCTCTCCCTCCCGTCGATCGACCGGATCTTTGTGACCGGAGTCGGCGCATCCCGGATCGGGGACGGGTTGTTCGGCATTCCCACGCGATACGTGCCCGAATTCGACGCCGTCGGGCTGGGTGGTTTGTATCTGACCGGTCTGGACCGTGCGGTCATCGTCAGCATCGGAACCGGAACCGCGATCGTCCTTGCCGACGGCGGGACCGTGCGGCATGTGATCGGATCCGGTGTCGGCGGAGGCACGCTGATCGGACTCGGCAACGCCATGCTCCACGTGCGCGACTTCTCGACGATCGTCGACATGGCGGACCGGGGGGATCTGGGCCGCGTCGATCTGAGCATCCGCGACATATCCGCCGCGAACATCCCCGGCCTCAGCCCGGAGACCACGGCATCCAACTTCGGAAAAATGGAGGACAAGTCCGAACGGGAGGATATCGCCCTCGGCATCATCAACATGGTCTTCCAGTCGATCGGAACCATGGCCGTTCTGGCCGCGCGGCTCCACGGGACGCAGGATATCGTATGCACCGGAAGCGTCACGCAGGTCCGGCAGGGAAGCGTGGTGCTGCAGGGAATGTCTGAACTGTACGGCGTCCGTTTCCATATCCCCGACGGCGCCGAATACGCGACTGCCCTTGGGGCCGCACTCCATCCGGCCGACCGGACTCCAGCAGATACATAAAGGAGAAAAAGCATGAAAATCGCCTTTTCCACACTCGGCTGCCCGGAATGGTCCTGGAATGAAATCTATCCGATGGCAAAGGACCTCGGCTTCGACGGAATCGAGATCCGCGGGCTCGGCAACGAGATCCATGCCGCACGTACGCAGCCGTTCGCGGACGCGGAACTGGACCGCACCATGGCCGAGCTGCGTTCTCTCGGGCTGGATGTCGCATGCTTTTCATCCGCCTGCTGCGTGAAGAATCAGGAATACGTCGAAGCGACCCTGGCCGAGGGGATGGAAACCATCGACCTGGCCGCGCGCACCGGCGTTCCGTTCGTCCGCATCCTTGCGGACCGCGAACCGCACGCCGAAGGCGATGTGGACGATGCGGCGGTGGCCCGGGTGCTGAAACGGCTCGCGGATCATGCCGCAGCCGCGGGGGTGACATTGCTGGTGGAAACCAACGGCGTATACGCCGAATCCAGCCGCATGCGTTCCCTGCTGGACCGGCTCTCCCACCCTGCCGTCAAGGTTCTGTGGGACGTCCATCATCCGATCCGGTTTTTCGGCGAGAGCCCTGCGTATACGTATTCCGTCCTGGGACGCGACATCGCCTATGTCCACGTCAAGGATTCCATCCGTGAAGCGGATGGAACCGTCCGCTACCGCATGATGGGCGAGGGCGACCTGGGGGTTGACGCCGCGCTGGACGTGCTTGTCGGAGCCGGCTACTCCGGATACGTCTCTCTCGAGTGGGTCAAACGCTGGAGCGGGGATCTGGAGGATGCCGCCGTGGTCTTCCCCCACTTCGTCAACTACATGGACCGTTTCCTTGCCGGCAGGGGGATTCCGCGGACTTCTGAAACCAGGCGCGGAACCGCGCCCGCGCGGCCGCCTGTCCCCGTAGTCCCAGCTGAAGGTCCGTTTCCGGCCGGACGCGGACAGCGGATCTGGGAGAAGGACATCCTGGTGGAGGTCACGCTTCACGGTCTGATCCGCAAGGTTGCGGATCTGTTCCCGGACCAGGCCGCCGTCGCCTACGTAACACAGGATTACCGCCGTACCTACAGCGGGTTCCGTGACGAGATCGACCGGGTCGCCCGCGGGTTTCTGGCCATGGGCATCCGCAAAGGCGACCACATCGCCGTCTGGAGCACCAACCACCCGCAGTGGCTGCTCACGTTCTTCGCGGCTGCGCGGATCGGGGGCGTCCTGGTGACGGTGAACACCTCGTACAAGATCCATGAGCTCGAATACCAGCTGCGCCAATGCGACGCCCACACCCTCGTGATGATGGATGCATACAAGGACAGCGACTATGTGGCGATCCTGCGGGAGATCTGCCCCGAACTTGAGACATCCGTTCCGGGCGCCCTTCACGCCAAGAGGCTGCCGGTCCTGCGGAACGTCGTCAACTTCAGCTCGAAACAATCCGGCTGCTACTCCTGGGAGGATGTGCTGACCAAGGCGGACGACATCCCGGAATCCCGCCTCGACGAGATCGAGGCCACCCTCAGTCCTCACGATGTGGTCAACATGCAATACACTTCCGGCACAACAGGCTTTCCCAAGGGCGTCATGCTGACGCACTACAACATCATCAACAACGGGAAGTGCATCGGGGACTGCATGGATTTCTCGACCGCCGACAAACTGCTGATCCCGGTTCCCTTTTTCCATTGCTTCGGGATGGTCCTGGCCATCCTCGCCGCGGTGACGCACGGAACGACGATGGTGCCGCTGGAGTACTTCCAGCCGGTCAACGTCCTGAGGGCGATCCGTGAGGAGCGGTGCACGGCGATGCACGGTGTGCCGACCATGTTCATCGCGACCCTTGAACATCCGGATTTCGCCAACACCGACTTTTCCACGATGCGTACCGGGATCATGGCCGGATCGCCTTGTCCGGTCAAGGTGATGCAGGAAGTCGTCGACCGGATGCACATGAGCGAGATCACCATCGTTTTCGGACAGACCGAGAGCTCCCCCGGATGCACCCAGAGCCGGGTCGACGACCCGCTCGAGGCGCGCGTCGCGACGGTCGGCCGCGAACTTCCGGGCGTGACATGCCGCATCGTCGATCCGGCCACCAACCTCCCGGTCCCCGACGGTACGCCGGGCGAGTTTGTCGCGAAAGGCTACAACATCATGAAAGGGTACTACAAGATGCCCGAGGCGACCGCTGCGGCCATCGATTCGGACGGCTGGCTGCACACCGGGGATCTGGCGGTCCGCGACGGGAACGGAAACTACAAGATCACAGGCCGGATCAAGGACATGATCATCCGGGGCGGGGAGAACATCTACCCCAAGGAGATCGAGGAGTTCCTTTACACCCATTCCGCGGTCAAGGACGTCCAGGTCGTGGGAGTCCCAGACAAGGTCTACGGCGAGGCGGTTCTGGCCGCGGTCATCCTCCGGGAGGGGGCGGCCGTCGGCGAGGAGGAGCTCAAGGCGTTTGTCCGGGAGCACATGGCCAAGCACAAGACTCCGAAGCACATCGTGTTCGTCACGGAGTTTCCGATGACGGCAAGCGGGAAGATCCAAAAGTTCAAGATCCGCGAGTGGGCGATCGAGCATCTGCATCTGCAGGAGGCCGCATCGATTGAAACCGCCTGAAGCCATGTCTGCCGGACCGCTCGCCCGCGAGCCGGAAGCGGCTGCGAGCCCGTCCCCGCCGCGCGTGCGGGCGTTCGAGCTGGATGCTCTGCGGGGCCTGGCGGTCCTCATGATGATGCTTCACCATTTTGCGTTCGACCTCCGCTACTTCCTTGGACTCGATGTCTTCGCGTTCCAGGAAAGGCCCTGGTTCCAGTATCTTCTGCGTCCGTTGTTCGTGGCGGTGTTCCTGACGGTGTCCGGCATCTGCTGTTCCTTCTCGCGCGACAATCTCAAACGCGGGCTGCGCATGCTTGCGGCTGCCGCAGTGCTGACCGCGGTGACGACGGCCGCCTCGCTGCTGACGCACACGGACCTGTTCATCTTCTTCAATGTCATCCACCTGATCGCGGTCGGGACCCTGTTGTACGCATGGATGGAAAGGCGGGACGCCCGCCGCGTTCCCGGAAAGAGGGAAGCGAGGTTGGCGGTATCGGCCATCCTGTCTGTGTCCCTGATTTTTCTCGGTGGTGTCATCGAGCGGTTCGGACCGGTATCGAACGATTGGCTTCTCCCGCTCGGATGGGCGACCGATACCGCCTTGAGAGTGATGTCGGACTACATGCCGCTGTTGCCCTGGCTGGGTTTTTTCTTTTCCGGAGCGGTGCTCGGACTCCTCCTGTACCGGGAACGCCGGTCCCTTTTTCCGGGGGCTCCGCGCCGGTTGGTAAGGGCGGCCGCTCCGCTCGGTTTCCTGGGACGCCACGCCCTGGTTTTCTATCTGCTGCACCAGCCGGTGATTCTGGGCATCCTTATACTGCTGCGTCGTGCCGGTGTGATATGATGGGTTCCGACAACGCACAAGGACGATGACTGAATGATGAATCCGGACCTTCAGGCCGCCGTGTTCGATCTGGACGGCACATTGCTCGATACCCTGGACGATCTTGCGGACTGCATCAATGAAACCCTCACCCGATTCGGGCATCCGTCCCATCCGGTCGATGCATACCGTCTCATGGTGGGGACGGGCGCCCGGCGTCTCGTTGAAATCGCAGCCGGGCGGGACGCGGATCCGTCGTCCGTGTCCGAAGGAAAGGTGGATCGGATGCTGGACCATTTTTCCGGCTTGTACTCCGCCCGGTGGCACTGCAAGACCAAGCCATACGACGGGGTATGCACGATGCTGGATACCCTTTCTGAAGCCGGAATCGTGCTCGCGGTCTTGTCCAACAAGGCGGATCCGTTCACCCGGGATATGGTCCGCTGGTTTTTCCCGCATGTCCCGTTCGCATCCGTGATCGGGCAGCGCCCGGGTGTGCCGGTCAAACCGGATCCGGCGTCCGCGCTGGAGCCGGCGCACCGGATCGGATGCTATCGGGGCCGGACCGCATATATCGGTGACTCCGG
>JAGOFF010000227.1 GCA_017997315.1 Clostridia bacterium | reverse complement strand
GGCGTACTCCGCATCCAAAGGCGGGGTGGTCGCACTGACGCACGCGCTGGCGGTGTCGCTGGGCAAACGGCATATCCGGGTGAACAGCATCAGTCCGGGCTGGATCGACGTCACCGGATGGAAGAAGGGACATCCCGCGCCCGAGCCGCTCACCGAAACGGACCACCGGCAGCATCCGGCGGGCCGGGTGGGCGAACCGGACGACATCGCGGCGGCGTGCCTGTACCTGTGTTCCGCCGATGCCGGCTTCATTACCGGAACGAACCTGGTCGTCGACGGCGGCATGATGATCCGGATGATGTACGAGTGACGGCTGCTGCGCAGCGGGGGGTACATTCCGTTTGACGCACGGGAGGAACGCCTCTACAATAAAGGATGCGCCCGGGCCATCTGTCCGATGGTGCAGATCACGAGAAGGAGATACGAATATGGCACTGGTGAATACCCGGGAGATGTTCAAGAAGGCATACGAAGGCGGATACGCCATCGGCGCGTTCAATGTAAACAACATGGAGATCGTGCAGGGCATCACGGAGGCGGCCAAAGAGCTGCAGGCCCCCCTGATCCTCCAGGTTTCCGCGGGCGCACGCAAGTACGCGAACCATACCTACCTCATGAAGCTTGTCGAGGCCGCCATCATCGAGACCGACCTCCCGATCGCGCTGCACCTCGACCACGGCGACTCGTTCGAGCTGTGCAAAGCCTGTATCGACGGCGGATTCACCTCGGTCATGATCGACGGCTCGCACGGCTCCTTCGAGGAGAACGTGGCCGAGACCAGGAAGGTCGTCGAGTATGCCCACGCGCGCAACATTACGGTCGAAGCCGAGCTGGGCCGTCTCGCCGGCATCGAAGACGCGGTCAACGTCTCCGCCGAGAACGCCTCGTATACCGATCCGGACCAGGTGCTCGAGTTCGTGACCCGCACCGGATGCGACTCCCTCGCGATCGCGATCGGCACCAGCCATGGCGCGTACAAGTTCAAACCCGGAACCAAGCCGCAGCTCCGCTTCGACATCCTGGAGGAAGTCGAGAAGCGCCTGCCCGGATTCCCGATCGTGCTGCACGGTGCGAGCTCGGTCGTCCAGGAGTTTGTGAAAATGATCAACGAGAACGGCGGAAACATGCCGGACGCGATCGGCATCCCGGAGGAAATGCTCCGTCAGGCCGCGAGCATGGCGGTCTGCAAGATCAATATCGACTCCGACCTGCGGCTGGCGATGACCGGCTCGATCCGCCAGCACCTCGCGCAGCACCCGGACCATTTCGATCCCCGCCAGTATCTGTCCCCGGCGCGTGCCGCTATCAAGGCCATGGTCGCGCACAAGATCAAGGATGTTCTCGCCTGCGACGGAAAAGCATAAGTCAAACCATTTGGTTCTTTCCGAATCAGAATCAGGTTCAGAGCGGTGTCCGGTCGGCGTCTGGCGACCGGACACCGCTTTTTCCGTTATGACAGGAAACGACATGCGGACAGGATTCCGCTGCTGAGCGGAACTCTGAATCCGCTAAAGCCGTCATCGTGCCATACGAGTGCACAGCGCTCGCGAAAGAATTGTTGTCAGCTGTAAGGATCGACACCGCAGGGAGTCGGATCCGCTTGATATAACACAGAATTTCTGCGACTGAAATTCATTATGTTAAGTGTGACAAAGTCATGAAAAGTCGCTTGACACACGCTAAACATGCTGATAAGATGTGATCAGGACAAGCAAAACTGTAATAATTTCGTAAAAAGCAAACTGCGTGAAAGCGCATGTGCGCAAAGCCAGGAGTCTACCGCGACCCCGGTCGCCACGACAGTCCGGTTGCCGATACAGGCACCGGGCTGTTTTTTTTCGTGAAGGAAGGGATGAAGAGATCCACATTCTGATTCGAGCGAATCCAGCAGGAGACGGCCGGCATTCCCGGATGCACAGACACAACCCGCGATGATCTGCATTTACCAATAGGAGGATAAGAAAATGGCCAAAAAACATCGAAGTCCCGCAAAATTCCTCAGTGTCCTGATTTCTCTGCTGATCATGCTGCTGTCCATGCCGGCGATGGCGTCCGCCGCGGCGCCTCCGGCTCCCGGAACGATCTCGGTGAGCAAGACGGCGCAACCGTTCGACACCTATCAGATCACGGATCCGTTCGACGCGGCGACGATCCAGCCGAACCACCGGAAGACGCTGGTGACGTTGAACGTCGGTGCGGTTCCGCTGGCGTCACAGGTCGACCTGATCATGACATTCGACGTTTCGTTCAGCATGAACAACGACTCACTCAACGCCATGAAGACCGCAGCGAAGTCGATGGCTGCCAGCATCATCGGCGCCAATGCGGGCAGCAGGGTTGCGATTGTCCGGTATGCAACCCGCGCATACGGGTATGACTTTTCCGCCGCCGGTTGGGACGGAATCAGCGAACTCGATACGACCCACGGTTATTTTTCCAGTGATCTGACGGCCATCAACACTGCAATCGATTCGTTGGTCATCGCCACCGGCGACAGCGGCGGAACCAACTCCGAGGGTGGTTTCCTGACGGCGGACTGGATCATGCAGAACCAGGGGCGTGCGGACGCCGGATTTGTTCCTTCCGGCAAGCGTGCCATCGTCTTCATGTCTGATGGTGTGCCTACCTATCGCTACGACAGTGAATACGTCCCGCTGAATGGCTGGAGTGGAAGTGAATCCAGCTATCGCGAGCTCAACGAGGCCATGGAGGCCGGAGCCGCGGCCGGGAAGAACGGAACGGAAACCAACTTCATCTATACCATCGGCTTGGTCTCCGGGCTCGATGACTATTCGAAGGGCGTCGCCCGGCTGTTCCTGAACAATCAGGCGCGTGTCAACACCGATTGGGAGTGGGGGGAGCCTCTGGACGCCCAAACCACCGCCGACCCGTCCCTCCAGTTCGAATCCGGGTACTACGAAGCCGCCGATGCGACCACCATCAGCGCGTTCTACGCGGCGATCCCCCGCGAGAGCACCCGGGTTGCGACGAATGGCGTGGTCACGGACATCATCGCCCCGGAGTGGACGCTCGATCTGTCCAGCATTCTCGTCGACGGTGCGGCGCCCGCTCCCGGTGTGGTGACGGTCGTTGGTCAGACGCTGACATGGAACCTGGGTGCCATCTCCTCGACATCAAGGTCCCTCTCCTACGTGATCAGCGGAAACGCCCCGTACTACGGCATTGCCGACACGAACGATTCCGCACAGCTCACCTTTACCCATGTGCTGGCATCCCCGCCGGTGAGCTCACCCATCCTGTTCCCGGTGCCCGAGGCCATGCTGCCGGCCTTTACGGCAGACGATGAACAGACCACCGCCTGGGACACCCCGATATCGTTCGATGTCCGTGACAACGATACGGTTCTGAACACGAAAGTGGACGAATCTGAATCCTATGTCCCGGACTTCGATGACTTCTATCCGATCTTCGACACCCCGGTGTTCTCGGATGGAACCGACCACGGCGACCTCGTACAGGCTGTGGACGGATCCTTCACGTACACTCCGGACGGCAGCGGGATCACCGTCGGCTACGACGTCACATTCCGCTACTATCTGGTCGGGATCGACTCCATGTTGAAGTCCGAACCCTCCACCGCGGTCATCCATGTCACACCGGTTCCGGACGACGGCGTCCTGACCATCTACAAGTACGTGTACGATGCGGAGGGTTTTGACATCTCCGACAGCGGACTGTCGTTCCCGATCCGGGTGACGGGACCCAGCTATCCCGCCGGTTTTGAGACCAGTATCGTTTCCGGAACCCCGCTGGTACTCGGCAGTCTGAAATACGGCGACTATCTGGTGGAAGAGCTCCTTGACGACAGTTCCCCGTATGTGTCGGACATTCCCGCCGAGGGACTCTCGGCCAACCTGAACGTGGAGAACAAATACGTCTACATGTACATCTACAACACCCAGATTCCAGCTCCCGACCTTGCGGTCGTGAAAGTGGCGGAAAACCTCACCGATG
>JAGOFF010000017.1 GCA_017997315.1 Clostridia bacterium | reverse complement strand
ACGCGCAGATCGCCAGGATCGAGCAGACCACCGAAGGAACGGTCAAGTCCCGGCTGTTCAGGGCACGTGCCCAATTGTGCCGCATTCTGTCCGGCAGGGAACTTTTCTAGCAATCCGGCCGTCTACTATACAAACAACCACCGATCCCGATTTGGTCCAATGGAGTGATAAAAGTGCGGATGCTGTTCAATAAGGAGATGAAGTCGGAGAGGATGCCCTGCGGAACCGGGGTACCGGATCTGTTTGCCTATTCCGAAGGGAAACTGTCCGGCCCGCGGAAGCGGATCATGGAGCGGCATCTTGCGGAATGCGGTTCGTGCCGCCGATGGATCGCGGAAGCGAAAGCAGGCCGCGCCGCATCCGGCAGACTCCGCACGGAACTCCTGGCACAGGAGCCTCCGCAGGAGGCATTCGAAGCCTTGCGGTCCCGGCTGCGCGCCGAAGCCGGGACCCGTCCGGACGGGAACGAACGCGTGGCGCCCCGGACCGGTCGGGTTCCTCTGGCGCGCCGGATTCCGGCATGGTCCGCCGTGGCGGCCGCCCTGTTGGTGTTGGCCGTTCTGACCCCGTTCCTGCTGCGTGCTGCGGGCGGCGCTGACCACGCCGCAAAAGGAACACTGACGGCTGAACTCGCCATGGGGGAGACCGGATATGCGGCACCGGTCTCGAACGATGCAACCTCCCTGTCGGTACCGGGAGACAAGAATGCAGGCCAGGATACGGAGACACGGACGTACGATCCGTCCGGTGTAGCGGTAGAAGCGCGGATCCGGTTGGAAACCGCGGGATTGTCCGGGCAGCCCCTTTATATGGAAAAAGACGGATCGGCCTATCTTGCGGTCTGGTTTTCCGTGGATACCGATGTGGACAAGTCCCGGGCGGTTTTGCTCGATTCCGTCCGGGCGTCTCTGGTTTCTTGCGAAATCATACCGGATATTGAGATAATGGAAGGCAAGACGCCGATCGGCTCCGATGACAGCCCGGAGCGCAGCCTTTTACAGGAAACGCTTGGATTCCTGCCGCAGGCGGAGGCCTCTGATCCGGATGAATCCGGATACTGGCTGATCCTGTTCTGGCAGGTGGAGAATTGAGCGGACAACGACTACTGCTTCTGGACGGCAACAGCATCATCAACCGGGCATACTTCGCGCTGGCGAACCGGCGGCCCCTGACGGCAGCCGACGGAACGCCGACCGGAGCGCTGCTCGGCTTTCTCAACATCTACCTGAAGCTGGCGGAAGAACTCAGGCCGACGCATGTCTGCGCGGCATTCGACCGCAAGGAGCCTACATTCCGCCATCTGGCTTTTGACGGGTACAAGGCGACCCGCAAAGGCATGCCGGACGAGCTGGCCGTCCAGATGCCGCTCATCAAGGAGATCCTTCAGGCCATGGGAATCCGGTCGGTGGAGCTCCCTGGATATGAAGCGGACGATCTGATCGGCACCATCGCCACACGGATGGTCGACCGCGGGATCGACGTATCGATCCTCAGCGGAGACCGGGACGACCTGCAGCTGGTGGGCAGTCGGATCCGGCTCCATCTGCCGGTCACCAGGTCCGGGCAAACGGCCACGGAGGTGTACGATCCGGCTGCGGTCGCTGAAAAATACGGAGTGGCTCCCGACCAGCTGATCGATGTCAAGGCCATCATGGGGGACGCTTCCGACAACATTCCCGGAGTCCGCGGCATCGGCGAAAAGGGGGCCCTGGAACTGATCGCCCGGTACGGATCCCTGGACAATGTGTATGCTTCGCTCGACTCGATCCGCCCTGTGCTCGCGGAAAAGCTCACCGCTTCCCGGGAGATCGCCTACCTGTCGCGGGATCTGGCCCGGATCCGGCTTGATGCCCCGATCGACGTCGCTCCCGACGACCTGCTCCTGCAGCCGCAGGACACCGGCCGTCTGTCCGAACTGCTGGCCCGGCTCGGTCTGCGCAGCATCGCGTCCAGACTCGGTACCGCCGCACCGCCGGAGCCGGATGTCCTGTCGAGGCAGGGGATGGATGACGACGGGACCGTCGCCATGTTGGGCATCGACAAAGCCTGTGAATGGTTGCTTGCGGACCGGCCTGCGCTGGCGGCCGTGGCACTCCGCGGCGGGAACATCATTTTCGCGGCGGACTCAGTGCGCGTTTCAGACACTGCGGCCCGGCACATGGCCTGCAGCGTGCCGCCGGCCGATGCCGGGCGGCTGGTCGCGGCGATGGCCGACACCGGCACTGTCCTGGCGGGATTCGATATCAAGCAGGTCGTCAAGGCGATTCCCGCGGATTGGCATCGCGTCCGGCTGCATGACATCCTGATCGCCGCGTACCTGCTGTCACAACTCGATGGAAAGCCCGATTTTGCGAGAATCCATGAAGCCAGCACCGGAGAACCCTTTGCCGCCCGTGACGAGGAGGCGCATGAAACGGTTCGCCAGGCGGATTTCTTCGACGAGACGCCGGTCCGTACGGATTCGCCGGAACAGGGAAGAAACGCCGGGGATACGGACGGGCTCCTTCTGCTGCAGGCGTATCTGTCAACCGCGGAAGCGCAGCAGCGGCTGCTGGAGGAAAACGGCATGACACCGCTTGCGGACCGGATCGAAATGCCTCTGATCCCGGTCCTGGCGGAACTCGAATCGGTCGGATTCCAGATCGACCCCGATGTGCTGACGCAGCTATCCGACGAGTTCCAGCACCGGATCGATGAACTGGAAGCGGAGATCCACCGCCAATGCGGCGGCAGTTTCAACATCAATTCACCCAAACAGCTTGCCGAAGTCCTGTACGTCCGGCTCGGGCTGCCCGGAGGGAAAAAGAACGCCAGCGGGGGATTCTCCACCGATGCGGAAGAGCTGGAAAGGCTTTCCGTCCTCCATCCCGGAGTCATGAAAATACTGGAGTACCGCCAGCTGGCCAAGCTCCGCTCCACGTTTGTCGAAGGGCTTGCCAAGGTGAGGGATCCGGTGGACGGCCGGGTCCACACCAACTTCAACCAGGCGGTCACCGCAACCGGACGGCTTTCCAGCTCCGAGCCGAACCTCCAGAACATCCCGGTCCGCACCGCGGTCGGCCGGGAGATCCGGAAAGCGTTTGTCGCCGCGCCCGGCATGATCCTGCTGGACGCGGACTACTCGCAGATCGAACTGCGCCTGATGGCCCACCTGTCCGGCGACGAGGCCATGATCGGCGCATACCTGTCCGGGAGGGACATCCACTCCACGACCGCGTCAAAGATCTTCGCGCAGCCGGAGGACCAGGTGACGGCGGACATGCGCGCGGCGGCCAAGACCGTGAACTTCAGCATCGCCTACGGCGTGTCGGGTTTCGGACTCGCACGGGGATTGGGCATCGGAGTCGCCGAAGCGCAACGCTACATCGATGAGTACTACAATGAGTTTCCGGGAGTCAAAAAATACCTCACGGGACTGGTGGAGTCGGCGAACCGTCTCGGCTACGCTGAAACGTTGTTCGGACGCCGTCGGCCGGTTCCGGAACTGCGCTCGCCCAACCGGAACATACGCAACTTCGGGGAACGGGTGGCCATGAACACCCCGGTACAGGGAACCGCGGCCGACATCATGAAGATCGCCATGATCCGGGTCGCCGCCGGCTTCCGAGAAGCGGGCATGCGTTCCCGGCTGGTTCTTCAGGTCCATGACGAACTCATCGTGGAAACCCCGCCGGACGAGGCGGACGCCGCGGCGGCGATCCTTTGCGCCGGGATGGAATCCGCCGCCGACCTCTCCGTTCCGCTCCAGGCGGAGGTCCGGCGCGGGGCCAGCTGGTTTGACACGAAATGATCCTGCCGGAAAATAACGAAGAAACAGGAGCGGATCCATGTTCATAATAGGAATCACAGGGGGGATCGGGTGCGGCAAGAGCGCGGTCGCGGACATTGCCGCGCAGGCGGGGTTGCCGGTGCTGGATGCGGACCGGCTGTCCCACGAGGTCACTGCGGCGGATGGCGCCGCCATGCCGGAGATCCGGGAGGCGTTCGGTCCGCGGTCGGTCGGAGAAGACGGCGCGATGAACCGGAAGTGGATCGCCGCGATGGCATTCCGGGACAAACCGGCTTTGGACCGCTTGAGTGCGATCATCCATCGGCATGTGCTGGAACGCATGGCGGAACAGATCGAAAAGTACCGGGAACAAGGCGCGAAGGCGTTGGTCCTGGATGTGCCGATACCGGTCAAACATGGTTTTCTGGACGTCTGTGACCAGGTGTGGGTAGTCTGGGCGGAGGACGAAATCCGCATTCCGAGACTGGTCGCTCGCGGCATGTCCGAAGAGGACGCCCGACGCAGGATCCTGATGCAGATGACGCGGGAGGACTATGTCGATCTCGCGGACCATGTGATTCTGAACAACGGAACCCGTGAAGAACTTGATTCAGAAGTCCGGGATCTGCTGGAACGTGAACTGGTCAGCAGGGGCATACGGCTCAGACGTTGAAGCGGAACAGTACGACATCCCCGTCCTTGAACACGTATTCCTTGCCCTCGGACCGTACCAGTCCCTTTTCCTTGGCCGCAGCGTAGGACCCGAGCGCGGTGAGATCGTCGTATGCCACGACTTCCGCGCGGATGAACCCGCGTTCAAAATCCGAATGGATCTTCCCGGCGGCCTGCGGCGCGCGCGTCCCCCGGCGGATGGTCCAGGCCCGGACCTCTTTGGGACCGGCGGTCAGGAACGAGATCAGGCCGAGGAGGTGGTATCCCGCCTTGACGATGCGGTCGAGACCCGACTCTTCGATGCCGAGCTCCTGCAGAAACTCCCCCCGCTCCGCTTCATCCAGCATGGCGATCTCTTCCTCGATGCGGGCGCTGGCCACGACGACGTCCGCCCCCTCGGCTTCCGCATGCGCACGGACGAGATCCACAAGGGGCGAGGGGGTCTGCAGCGCATCCTCCGCGACATTCGCGACATACAGGACCGGTTTGAGCGTCAGCAGAAAAAGATCCGCCAGATAAGGCCGCTCGTCCTCGGAAACGTCCACCGTGCGAGCGGGCCGGCCTTCTTCGAGCGCCTGCTGGATCCTTTCCAGAAAATCCAGTTCGCCGCCATGAGACTTGTCGCCGCCCTTTGTGAGTTTCCGGACCCGGTCGATCCGCCGCTCCATCCACTCCATATCGGCCAGAATGAGTTCAAGATCGACGGTCTCAATGTCCCGCAGAGGGTCGACACTACCCTCGACATGCACCACATCCCCGTCCTCAAAACAGCGGACGACATGGCAGATCGCGTCCACTTCGCGGATATTCGCCAGGAACTTGTTGCCGAGTCCCTCTCCTTTGCTGGCGCCCCGTACGAGCCCTGCGATGTCGAGAAACTCGATGACGGCAGGGGTGACCTTTTCCGGTTTGTACATCGCCGCCAGCACATCCAGGCGCTTGTCCGGCACGGGAACGACCCCCACATTGGGTTCGATGGTGCAGAACGGGTAGTTCGCAGCCTCGGCGCCCGCTTTCGTGATCGCGTTGAACAAGGTGCTTTTTCCGACATTGGGCAGACCGACAATTCCGAGTTTCATGTTGCGACCTCCTCACAGGACGCAAACAGTATAAGGCATCCCGACGGGTCGGGCAATCGCGGCGGATCCTGCGCGGGTCGGGTACCGGCCGCTTTGGGGGATCCTGCGGCTTTTGTCGAACGGAAGGGAGGGATCGCGGAGTCCGGACGCATTATGCTCGTCAGGCGGGCTTCGGCCGTGGGGAGTTCGGGAGACAGGGAGCCGGGGAGGGAACATGGCATGTAGATTCGGCAAGGTGCGGACATGCGGGCTCCATGGGGTGTCCGGCGAGATGCTGGAAACCGAGGTGGTGATCCTGCCCGGATTGCCGTCGTTCGACATCGTCGGACTGGGGGACTCCGCGGTCAAGGAGAGCCGGGACCGCATCCGGGCGGCGATCCGGAGCAGCGGATACGAGTTCCCGCCCAGCCGGATCATCGCCAGCCTGGCGCCGGCCTGGGTGCGCAAGGAGGGATCGGCGTTCGATCTCCCGATCGCATTGTCCCTGCTGGCGGCCTGCGGCGTGGTGCGGCGCGCGGAGTGGAATGTCTGCTTGTTCGGCGAGTTGTCGCTCGCGGGAGAAGTGCGGCCGGTACCGGGAGCGATCGGGCGCGCGCTCACGGCACGTTCCGAGGGGGTTCCCGTCGTGATCCTCCCGTGGGGGAACCACGGCGAATGCGGCATGGTCGACGGGATCCGGCGGATTCCTGTGAGGAGGCTGTCCGAGGCGGTCGACTACCTGAACGGCGAACGGGAAGCCGACGAGCCTGCCGAGGACGCGCCGATCCGTCCACCTCCGGCCTGCGTCGCGGACCTCTCGTCGATATCGGGGCAGGATCTGGCAAAACGGGCGCTGCTGCTGGCGGCGGCAGGATGGCACAACCTCCTGCTGCTCGGCAGTCCGGGATGCGGAAAGTCGTCGCTGGCATCCGCGATGCCGGGCATCCTGCCGCCTCTGGATCGGGAGGAGAGACTGGAGGTGGCAGGCATACACAGCGCGGCGGGCCTGCTGGCGGGGGGGACGGAACCCGGTTCGATGCGGCCCTTCCGGCATCCGCACCACACCGCCACCCGTGCGGCGCTCCTGGGCGGGGGGACCCCGCCCAGACCAGGCGAGATTTCCCTCGCGCACCGCGGCGTGCTGTTTCTCGATGAGATGACCGGATTTGAAACCCGCGTGCTGGACGTTCTGCGGCAGCCGGTCGAGGAGCATCGCATCCGGATCTTGCACGCCGGAAGCCGTGTCAGTTTTCCCTCCGATTTCCTCCTTCTTGCGGCCGCGAATCCCTGCCGCTGCGGCAGGTTGTTCGAGGGGGGAGGCTGCCGCTGCACGGACGAGCAGGTCCGCCAGCACATGTCCAGGATCGGGGGGCCCCTTCTGGATCGGTTCGACCTGCGTGTGCCGATGACGGCAGCTTCCGCCGGATCCATGCGGGCGAGCCTGGAGTCTGCCGCCGAAAGCGAGTCGGATCGGGCGAAGGCGCGTGTGGCCGAATGCTGGGCGGTCCAGGATGAGCGTTGCCGGCGGCACGGATTTCCGCCCTCCCGGAACGGGCGGATGCCTGCGGAACATATGCGGGAGGTGCTGGAGCTGGACGAACGGATCTGCACCTATGCGGCGGGGCTGGCGGATGGCCGTCTCAGTACGAGGGGATACCATCGGATGCTCCGGGTCGCCCGGACACTGGCGGATCTGGACGGGGACGCGGCCGTCCTCGAACGGCACGTCCAGGAGGCATACCAATACCGGAGCGAACGGACGGGAGGCGGATGACATGACCCGGCAACAGGAACTGGCGACATACATCTGGTTGTCCCGGATGACCACGATCACGGGAATCGGCGTACCGAGGATCCGCCGCATGGCGGAAAAGGCCGGATCGGCGGCCGCGCTTGCCGACTCGCCGCCCGAGCGCCTGGCGGAGTGGCTGGGCGGTCCGGCGGAGGAGACGGCGAAAATTCTGCGGTATGCGCGGGACGGACGGCACCGCGAGGAAGCCGGAAAAACAGCCGAATATGCCGCCGGACGGGGAATCGGATGTCTTGCGGACTGTGATCCAGGCTATCCGCCGCGCCTGCTCGAGATCCGCAGCCATCCCTGGCTGTTGTTCTTCAGGGGCGACATCGAACGGATTCTGTGCCGGCCGGAATGTGTCGCGACCGTCGTCGGCTCGCGGAGTCCGACCGGATACGGGCGGACGGCGACCCGCAAGATTGTCGGGGAGATCGCCCGCGCAGGCGTCACGATCGTGAGCGGGCTTGCGCGGGGAATCGACTCGATCGCCCACCGGGCGGCTTTGGATGCAGGGGGAATGACCGCGGCGGTGCTCGGGGGAGGAATCGACCATGTCTACCCGCCGGAACACAAGGCATTGCTGGAGGAGATCGCGGAAAAAGGCGTGGTGGTCAGCGAGCATGGACCCGGCATCCGCGCGTGCCGGCCGTACTTTGCAGCCCGGAACCGGATCCTGTCCGGACTTGCGGACTGTGTCGCCGTGACGGAAGCGTCCGAAGTCAGCGGGAGCATGATCACCGCCGGATTCGCCGCGGATCAGGGCCGCGACCTTTTCGCGCTGCCCGGGAGCGTGTTCGAACCGCAAAGCAAAGGCTGCAACCAGCTGATCCAGGAGGGCGCGTCCGTCCTGACCTGCGCGGAGGACCTGCTGTATCGGCTGCCGCTGGGACGTATGCCGAGAACCGCGGAATGTGAAGTCAGGGAAATGGAGCAGGGACTCCGCATGAGCGGCGTCATCGAGTGTCTGAGGGGCCGCAGCCTCACGCCCGATGAGTTGTCCGAGGCGTCGGGCATCCCTCTTGCCGGGCTGATGCCCGTGCTTTCCGCGCTGGAGCTCGTTGGGGATGTGGAGAACCGGAGAGGAAGGTTTTCTTTGACACCCGCCGGATAATGGGATATATATGTTACAACATGCAGGACGATACACTCTCCTGTGTGATTCATCCCAAGAATGAGGTCAGTCTGCATGCCCAAGACATTGTTGATCGTCGAGTCTCCGGCCAAAGCGCGCACCATCGGCCGGTATCTGGGCAAGGATTTCCGGATCGCCGCATCGGTCGGCCATATCCGCGATCTGCCGTCCGCAACCATCGGCGTGGATGTCAAACGGGATTTCAAGCCGACCTACATCAATATGAAGGGCAAGGAGAAGGTCATCCGCGAGCTCAAGGAGATGGCCGCCTCCAGCGACCGCATCCTGCTGGCGACCGACCCTGACCGGGAGGGGGAGGCCATCGCCTGGCATATCGCCTCGATCCTGAATCTGGACGGCCAGTCCGCCTGCCGCGTGTCGTTCAACGAAATCACGGAAAACGCGGTCCGCGCATCGGTCATGAATCCGCGGCCGCTGGATATGCATCTGATCGATTCCCAGCAGGCCCGGAGGATCCTGGACCGGCTTGTCGGATATGAATTGAGTCCGCTCCTTTGGAAAAAGATCCGGAAAGGGCTCAGCGCCGGACGCGTCCAGTCCGTGGCGACCCGCGTCATCGTGGAGCGCGAACGGGAGATCCAGGCTTTTGTACCCGAAGAATACTGGCTGCTGACCGCGCACCTCTCAAAGAGGGACGGCAAAGATCCGGTGACCGGAGAGTCTGCGGCCGCCGTTTTCCGCGCCCGGTACCACGGGATCGGGAAAGGCGGACGGATCGAGCGCAGAAAACTGCGTGACAAGGAAGATGCCGAACAGGTCATCCGTGAAACGCAAGGACAGACGTTCTCCGTACGGGACATCCGCAAGGGAAGCAAGCCGCGCCATCCGTTCGCCCCGTTCACCACCAGCACCCTGCAGCAGGAGGCGTCCCGCCGCCTGGGGTTCACTTCCCGCCGCACGATGAGCGTGGCACAGCAGCTGTATGAAGGGGTGGATCTGCCGGGCTCCGGCGCGACGGCGCTGGTTACCTATATCCGTACGGACTCGGTACGCGTATCCGAGGATGCGGTCGCGGAAGCGCGAAAGCTGATCGCTTCATCGTACGGATCCGCCTACCTTCCGCAGACCCCGCACCATTTCAAGAACCGGAGCGCGGCGCAGGACGCCCACGAAGCGATCCGGCCTTCGCATTTCGACCTGCCACCCGAACAGGTCCGGCACGCGCTCAGCAACGAGCAGTACAGGCTGTACAAACTGATCTGGGAACGTTTCCTGTCCTCCCAAATGGCTTCGGCTCAAGTGGACACGGTCACGGTCGATGTGGAAGCCGGCGTGCATGTATTCCGTGCGGCAGGCGAAACCGTTCGTTTTCCCGGCTTTTTGCGCCTGTATGCCGATATTGCGGAAGAAGAGACTGAACCCGAACAGAATGATGGAAAAGAACGCATTCCCGAGCTTGAAAAAGGGGAGACGCTGGATCTTGCGGCTCTGAAGCCGGAACAGAAATTCACGCAGCCGCCGCCACGCTATACCGAAGCGACGCTGATCAAGGCCATGGAGGAGCAGGGGATCGGCCGGCCGTCGACCTACGCCCCGACCATATCGACCATTCTCGACCGGAAGTATGTGGACAAGGACAAGAAGTTCCTTGTTCCGACCGAGTTGGGCATGGTGGTGACGGACATGCTCATTGAACATTTCGGGGATATCGTCGACCTTCGTTTCACGGCGGAGATGGAAAGCCGTCTCGACACGGTCGAAGAAGGCAGCCGCGACGGGATCTCCGTATTGCGCGAGTTCTATGAACCGTTCCATGGACAGATCGTCAAAGCGGCTTCTTCGATGGAACGTGTCCAGCTGCAGACCGTTTCGACCGGTGAGCGTTGTCCGGAATGCGGCACCGGGGATCTCGTCATCAAAGACGGGCGGTACGGAAAGTTCATTGCGTGTACCCGTTTCCCGGAGTGCAAATATACACGGAACATCGAGACCGGCGTCGATGCAAAGTGTCCGCTGTGCGGATCCCAGGTTCTGCTCAAGACCTCCAGAAAGCTGAAAAGCAGGAAGTTTTATGCCTGTGACCGGAAAGGATCCGATCCGGAATGCCCGTTCATCAGTTGGGATCTCCCGATTCCGGATTCCCGGTGTGAGACCTGCGGCAGTTATATGGTCATGAAAAGCTTCCGCGGGAAATCCTACCCGCGCTGTTCAAACCGCGACTGTGCGACCAACGCGCGAAAATCCCGGGATGCGTCCAAGTCCGGCGGAGACGGGAATCCGGCATGACCGGCGGTTTCCCCGGCCCGGAGGACACCATTCAGGTCATCGGGGCGGGCCTCGCAGGTTGCGAGGCCGCATGGCATGCAGCCAATGCGGGAGTACCGGTGACACTGATCGACATGAAGCCGGGTTCACGCACACCGGCGCACCATTCCACGGATCTGGCGGAACTGGTCTGCAGCAACTCGTTGAAAGCCATGCGGCTGACATCCGCCCCGGGTCTCCTCAAAGAGGAAATGAGGCGTCTCGGTTCCATCGTCCTTTCGGCGGCGGATCGATCCGCCGTTCCGGCCGGCGGTTCGCTGGCGGTGGACAGAACGCGGTTTTCGGCGCTGATCACGGAAGCGGTGCGTTCACACCCGCTGATCCGGATTGTGGAACGCACGGTGGATGAGGTTCCGGGACATGGAATCCGGATCATCGCGACCGGACCGCTGACGCAGGGACGGCTTTCGGAATCAATCACGGAAACACTGGGGTCGAAGACGCTGCATTTCTTTGATGCGGCCGCACCGATGGTCGCCGCGGACTCCATCCGGCGCGACAAGGTTTTCGCGCAGTCGCGATACGGACGGGGAGGGAATGACTACCTGAACTGTCCGATGGACCGCGAAGAATACGAAGCGTTCTGGAATGAGCTGGTGCACGCGGAGACGGCTGAAGTGGCTGAATTCGACCGCAAGGCGGTGTTTGAGGGATGCATGCCGATCGAGACGATGGCGGCAAGAGGGATCGACACCATCCGCTTCGGCCCGATGAAACCGGTCGGACTGATCGACCCGGTCACCGGGCGTCAGCCCTACGCGGTGGTCCAGCTGCGGCAGGATGACGTCAGCGCCTCGATCTACAGTCTGGTCGGGTTTCAGACACGTCTCCGTTTTCCGGAGCAGAAACGGGTGTTTTCCAGGATTCCCGGACTGGAGAACGCGGATTTTGTGCGTTACGGAGTGATGCACAGGAACACCTATATCGATTCCCCCGGATCACTGGACGCTTCGTACGGGGTGCACGCGTGTCCCGGACTGTATTTCGCCGGACAGATCACCGGGGTGGAAGGCTACATCGAATCCGCCTCCTCGGGTTTGCTGGCCGGCATTAATGCAACCAGAACATTTCACAGGCTGGAACCGGTCTCCCTGAGCGGAGATACGGTTGCGGGAGCGCTGGCGCTGTATGTATCCTCCGGCAACAACCGTCATTTTCAGCCGATGAATGCGAACTACGGTATCCTGAATCCGATCGAGGGGCGGTTCCATGGCAAAGAGGAGCGGTACGCGGCCATGGCGGAGCGTTCGCTGCAGGAAATCGACCGGTTCATCCGGGGGCTCACCCGGGATTCCGACATGTCGGCGTTCCGGGGCCCGGGTTTGGTATAATCGAGCCGATACGGCTCGTCCGTCCGCTCACAGGAGGCTAATATGTCATTATTAAGCAACCGATATACCAAGGAAGGTCCCGGCGTATATGAGGAGGACCTGAACAAGGGCCCGGCCGCCCGCTTCTTCGGGGTTCTGGGCAGAAAATTCTGGAAGATCGCCACGTTGAACCTGATGTATGTGGTCGGGAGCCTGCCGGTCATCGCCCTGGCCATCGTCCTTGCACCGGCTTTGCTGCGTTTCCTTTTCCCGAAGATCACGGTGGAGCGGCTCACCGAATATTTCGGTTCCGCGGAGGTCGTCGGCAGTCTGGCGGAAGGGATCACTCCGGAAGCCTTCTCCAACATGGTTCTGGTGTTTCTCTATGTGCTGACTGCGGTCTTCCTGGTTTCGATGGCCATGTTTGTGCTGGGTCCGGTCCACGCCGGCATGACTTATGTACTGAGGAACTATTCCCGCGAGGAACATGCTTTCATCTGGTCCGATTTCTGGGAGCACGCGAAAAAGAACGCCGGGCAGTCCCTCGTGGCTTCCCTGATCGGGATTGTGGCGTCCGTCGCGATGGTGGTCAGTCTCGGTTTCTACCGGTCCGTCATCGACAACCAGTTCCTGAGGCTGCTGGTCACCGGATTCATCTTGCTGGTGTTCACGATCTTCACGGTCATGCAGATGTACATCTACCCGATGATGGTGACGTTCAAGCTGTCTCTGAAAAACATCTATAAAAACGCGTTCCTGTTTTTCACACTGCGGCTGTTTCCCAATCTCGGCATTTTCCTGATCGGCATTGTCCTCAACCTGATCGTTCCGGCTCTCCTGCTGGTTTTTCTCCAGTTGCTCGGTTTCTACATCCTGATCCTGTACTATGTCGTGATCGGATTCGGGATCCAGTTTCTGCTTACCAATTTCTACGCCTACCAGCAGTTGGACCGTTTCATGATCCAACGGCTGGAGCAGGAGGCGGACCTTGTCGGAGAGCAGGAAGGGGTCACCCTGGAAGACATGGTGGATGACGACCGGCCGGAAACCGCGGAACGCGGCCCGGATGACGCGACCCCGCCGGAGAATCCGTAGAAGAACGATGTCTGACCGGCCGAAATGACCGGATGGATGACAAAGCCCCTGCCGCATCTCCGGACGGCAGGGGCTTTTCGGATCCTCAATGGCGGGTTGCGGTCCCGATCGCGTCCGTATCAGCCGCCGATCAGGTCCTTCATCGTGTAAAATCCCGGCCCCTTGCCGGCCATATACCGTGCCGCGGCCAGTGCGCCCCGGCCGAAAACCTCGCGGGAGGCAATGGAGTGGGAGAGCCGGACGACTTCGTCCTGACCGGCAAAGATCACTTCATGATCTCCGACAATGCTGCCTCCGCGGATCGAATGGATGCCGATCTCGCCCGGTGAACGCTTTCTGCGGACATCGTGGCGATCGTACACATACCCGCACTCCGGTCCGCCGTCCCTCTCGGCTTGACGGTCCCGGACACGCTTGGCGGCGTCGGCGATCAGAAGTGCGGTTCCGGACGGCGCGTCCAGTTTCTGGTTGTGGTGCGCTTCGACGATTTCAATATCGAAATCCGGATACAGCACCTCCGCGGCTTTTTCCACGAGATGCGTCAGCAGGTTGACGCCAAGCGACATGTTGGGTGACTGGAAAACCGGATGGTCCCGGGAAAAATCATGAAGCTCCGACAGTTGTTCGCCAGTCAGTCCTGTAACGCATACGACAGCCGGTTTACCGGTCCTGTGAGACAACGCGATCATGGAGGGGAATGCGCTCGGGTGTGAGAAATCGACAAGCACATCGTAGTCGACATCGCACAGCGTCATGTCGGAGAAGACAGGATAGGCCGGATTCCGGGGCAGGTTCGCATCGCAGCCGGCAGAAATGCGCAGATCGCCGCTCTCCGACACGAGGCGTTCGACCACGTGCCCCATCCTCCCGTTGCAGCCCGCCAGGAAGAGGCGGATCGGACCGGCGCTCATGCCGGGATCAGGCCGTAGCGGCCGAGTGTCTGACGAAGGGCGTCGAGCGCTGCGTCCGTCATCTCGCACAGCGGGAGCCGGCAATCGCCGACCGCCATGCCCATCATGTTCATCGCGGCCTTGACGGGAATCGGATTCACATCGCTGAACAACGCCTTGACCAGCGGAATCTGCTCGATCTGGAGACGCGTCGCGGCGGCGGTGTCCCCGGCGAGGTAGAGGGCGACCATGTCGTGCATGATGCGCGGAATGATGTTCGCCGCAACAGAGATCACGCCTTTCCCTCCGTAGGAGAGCATCGGAAGCACCAGTGCGTCTTCCCCGGAATACTGGGCGAAATCGTCCCCGCAGAGCCAGGCCGTCTCGGCGGCCTGTTCGATGCGGCATTCCTTGACCCCGACGATGTTTTCGATGCGCGACAGACGCTGCAGAGTCGCAGGATCGATATTCATCCCGGTCCGTCCCGGGATGTTGTACAGGATGATCGGCAGATCGACCGAGTCCGCGATCATGGCAAAATGCCGGTACAGTCCGTTCTGCGAGGTTTTATTGTAGTACGGGGAGACGTGCAGCAGCGCGTCGGCCCCGCAACCGGTGGCAAGGCGGCTGAGCCGGACCGCGTGGCCCGTATCGTTGCTCCCGACGCCCGCGATGACCGGTATGCGGCCGTTGACCGCCTCGACGACACAGCGGATGGTTGCGATATGCTCGTCGTCCGGCATGGTGGAGGCTTCCCCGGTCGTTCCCGCGACCACGATGGCATCGGTCGCGTTGAGAATGTGATACTCGCACAACTCGGCCAGTTTGGCGAAATCCACGCCGGAATCCCGGAACGGGGTGACGATGGCGACTCCGGATCCGGTAAAGACCGGCTTTTTCATATCGGTGTCCTCCCATAAAGCGTAGGCCGGTGCAGGCCGAAAGATGGCACGATCATAACATCGACTGTACAGGACCGTCAATTATTGTATAATGCCCTGTGACCCGGCCGGACCCTGAAATCAGGACATTCCGGCGATGATTCCGAGGCAGTGCAGGTGATATGAAAAGATCGGACTTCCATTATAACCTTCCGGAGAGGTTGATCGCCCAACATCCGGCCCCCGAACGGAGCATGTCCCGCCTCCTGTGCCTGGACGGTACGTCCGGCGGCATCCGCCATCTCGGATTCCAGGATTTTCCATCCCTGCTGGTCCCCGGCGACTGTCTGGTCGTCAACAATACCCGTGTGATCCCGGCACGGCTTCTCGGACGCCGCGCGGACACCGGCTCGGCGGTGGAGTTTCTGCTGTTGGAGCGCAGGGATCAGGACTGCTGGGAAACGATGGTCCGTCCCGGCCGCCGGCTGCACCCCGGTCATCGTGTGGTGTTCCTGCCCGGCGAACTGGAGGCGGAAGTGACGGAGATCCTTCCGGACGGCGGACGGGTGGTCCGGTTTTTCCACGAAGGTCCCTGGGATGAGCTGCTGGACCGTGCGGGAGCCGTGCCGCTGCCGCCCTACATCCATGAGGAACTCCTCGACAAAGAACGATACCAGACGGTGTATGCGCGTTTTGCGGGGTCTGCCGCCGCGCCGACCGCAGGACTCCATTTCACGACCGGAATGCTGGATACGATCCGCCGTTCCGGTGTCGCGGTTGCGGAGCTCACGCTCCATGTCGGACCCGGAACCTTCCGCCCTGTCAAGGAGGACGACATCCGGAAACATGTCATGCACCGGGAGTATTACGAGATGTCTGCGGAATGCGCCCGGACGATCAATGCGGCCCGTGAGGCCGGCGGACGGGTGATCGCCGTGGGCACCACCTCCTGCAGGGTCATTGAGACCGTTGCGGAGGAAGATGGAGTTGTGAAAGCCGGATCCGGCTGGACGGAGATCTTCATATACCCGGGATATCGATTTAAGGCTATCGATGCGCTTCTAACAAACTTTCATCTGCCGGAATCCACCTTGATCATGCTTGTATCCGCTTTTGCAGGACGTGAGAATGTCCTGTCAGCCTATCAGGAAGCCGTGCAGAAAGAGTACCGCTTTTTCAGTTTCGGAGACGCGATGTTCGTCACAAAACCGTCCGGAACGGATTCCGGATCGGGAGGTGCGTGTTGAAAGCCGAATCACCGGTCCGCTACGAATCCCTCCATGTCTGCCGTCAGTCCGGCGCACGACTGGGCATTGTACACACACCGCATGGTTCGTTCGAAACCCCGGCGTTCATGCCGGTCGGGACACAGGCGACCGTCAAGGGAATGTCGCCCGGTGAACTCCGGGACATGGGCGCGGGAATCCTGCTGTCAAACACCTACCACCTCTGGATGCGCCCGGGGCGAGAGATCGTCCGCGAAGCGGGCGGACTGCACCGCTTCATGAACTGGGACCGGGCAATCCTGACCGACAGCGGCGGATTCCAGGTGTTCAGCCTGTCCGACCGGCGTCACATCACGGAGGACGGCGTGGCTTTCCGTTCGCATCTGGACGGCTCCCGCCATCTGCTCACCCCCGAGAAGTCGATCGGGATCCAGAACGACCTTGGTTCGGACATCGTCATGGCTTTTGACGAGTGCACACCCTGGCCCGCCGAGAAAGAATATGCGCGTCATTCGCTGGAGCGGACCACCCGGTGGCTGGAACGGTGTGTCGCCGCCCATGCGCATCCGGAGAGTCAGGCGCTGTTCGGAATCGTTCAGGGCGGAACCTATGCCGACCTGAGGGCGCAGAGCGCCCGGGAGATCACGTCTTTCGACCTGCCCGGGTACGCGCTGGGCGGCTTGAGTGTCGGCGAGCCCGCGGAACTCATGAAGGATATGCTGGAGCAGACAGTCCCCCTGCTTCCCGCGGACCGGCCGCGCTACCTGATGGGCGTGGGATCACCGGACTATCTGGTGGAGGGAGCGATCCGCGGGATCGACATGTTCGACTGCGTCCTGCCGACCCGCATCGGACGCAACGGCACGGTGTTCACCTCGCGCGGGAGGCTGATCGTGCGCGACGCGGCCTGCGCACGGGACTTCGGCCCGCTGGATCCGGACTGCGGCTGCCCGGTCTGCCGCGATCATACCCGCGCGTACATCCGCCACCTGATCAAGGCGAACGAGATCTACGGCCTGCGGCTCACGTCCTGGCACAACCTGTACTTTCTGATGGATCTGATGCGTCAGATCCGGGAAGCCATCCGCTCCGACCGGCTGCTGGATTTCCGGGACGAACTGCGGGACCGCGGGACGTTCGACCGGAGAGTCCGGTAAGAGAACCGGCGGGACTCCGGTACACCGACACGTGTTGCGCCGGCCCGCCGAATAGGGTATCATTTGTCCAGCGATTCACCCATAGATTGATTAGGAGGGTTCCCCGATGAGCTACCTTAACGCTTTCGTCGGCCGCATCGGCTTGACGGAGGCCACCAGCACTTCGTCCCTGTTGACGCTGGTCGTACCGCTGGTTTTGATGTTCGGCCTCATGTACCTGATCATCATCCGCCCGCAGAAGAAAAAGGAAAAAGACCTGAAGAAGCAGATCGACGCGATGGTCGTGGGCGACAGTGTCGTCACGATCGGCGGACTGGTCGGCAAGATCGTCAACATCAAGGACGACGAGGTCACCATCTCCACCAGCGTCGCCAATACACTGGTCACGTTCAAGAAATCCGCCATCAGCACCATCCGCAAGCCGGTGAGCGAGTAACGCCAAGGAGGATATCGCCATGTCGCACATCACCACCGTATCCCAGGGCTCCATCCGCAAACCGGCTTCCGGCCGCGCCTGCGGCGAATGCCAGACATCCTGCCAGTCCGCCTGCAAGACGAGCTGCACCGTAGCCAACCAGCCTTGCGAGAACGCCCGGTAACCACCGGACCGGACCGGCCGATCAGGTCATGAACGGATAGCGGGAGCGACCTTCCGCTATCCGTTTTCCATCCTTTTCAAATCAGAACGGAGGTATCCCGTTGATTCACCTGTTTCGCATGCATGGCGACCGGCTGGCATTTGATCCGCAGACCGGAGCTCTCCATACCGTGGATGAAACCGCCTATCAGGTGCTGGAGGAATATGACCGCGCCGGTGGCGTACGACCTGCGGAACCCGTGCTGGCCGATCTCGCCGCCCGGCTGGGCGAGGGGGTGTCCGCCTGTGCGGACGAAGTGGACGGGCTGATCCGCGAGCGCCTACTGTTTGCACCCGCGGCACCCGTACCGGACCTTTCGGTCCTGTATCCCGACCGCCCCAGGATCAAATCGATGTGCCTGCATGCGGCGCACGACTGCAATCTTCGCTGTCGGTACTGTTTCGCGGGAACCGGGGATTACGGTACCGGATCCCGCTGCCGCATGGATCTCGATACCGGCCGAAAAGCAGTCGATTTCCTGATCCGGGAGTCCGGCCCGAGGAGGAACCTCGACATCGATTTCTTCGGGGGAGAACCGCTGCTGAACTGGCCGGTCGTCACGGCTCTGACGGAGTACTGTGAAAAGCGCGGCGCGGAGGAAGGCAAGAACATCCGCCTGACCATCACGACCAATGCGACGCTGCTGGACGCGGATAAAACCGAATTCATCAACCGGCACATGAAAAACTGCGTCCTCAGCCTGGACGGGCGCCCGGAAACCCATGACCGGATGCGTCCGGACGCGGGAGGACGCGGTTCCTATGACAAGGTCGCGGCTTCCATCCGGCGGTTTGTCGAGGAACGCGGGGAGCGGGAGCATTATGTGCGGGGCACCTTTACCCGGCACAATCTCGATTTTTCCAAGGATGTCCTTCATATCGCCTCGCTGGGGGTACGCCAGATTTCGGTGGAACCGGTCGTGGCGCCCGATGGGTGCGGATATGAGCTGCGGGCGGAGGATCTGCTCGTAATCCGCGAAGAATACGACCGGCTGGCACTGGCGTATGTCGAAGCGCGCGCTTCGGGGCCGGACCGCTGGTTCAACTATTTCCATTTCATGATCGACCTTGATGGGGGCCCGTGCGCATACAA
>JAGOFF010000226.1 GCA_017997315.1 Clostridia bacterium | reverse complement strand
GCTCCGTACCGTACACGTAGATGTTCCAGGTGAACAGCCAGACCGAGACGCACCGCTCGCGGGCGTACTCCATCACGCCGCGCCAGAACCGGATCTTGTCGTCGATGGACAGGCGGCGCAGGCGGACCAGGCTGTCCGCCTGGACCGGGGTGTACAGCGCCATGCCGCGCAGATCGGAGTTGGGGGCGTGCGAGGCGCGCATCACGTCGTCGAGCGCGACGTCCGGGAAAGCGGGGACCCGCACCAGCGACGGCCCCGGCGACATGTTCCACAACGTAAGGACGTTGAACCGGTCCAGCGCCATGCGGTCGATGAATCCGCGCCAGAAATCCATGTCCCATACCGTATCGATGTTCTCCTGCGCGCTGTCCCCGTTATCGGAGTAGCTGGGGGTGCGCGCGTCGAGCGGGATGTTGAACTTGATACCGCGCTTTTCGATCCGGGGCGCGACGTCCCGGTCCGCGAGGGTGTCCCGCCACGTTCCGGCTTCGACCTGGTCCGCGACATCCAGTACGCCGTACATCGCGCCGGCCTCATCGTCGCCCTCGATCCGGACGGACGTCCCGGCGACGCGCAGCCGGTATCCCTGTCCGGCCGTACCGGCAGGATCCGCGGCGTCCCGCCGCACCGACACCTCAAGTGTCAGATCAGGACGGTGCCGCGCCCAGATCTCCCGGGCGTGCCTGACCGCAAAATCCACCGGTCCGGAGGGACTCAGGCAGATGATTTTCTCCTGGTTCGTCATTCTATGCTTCCTCACATTTCCATTATGCGAAAACCGGTTTCATTATAGCTGATCTGCGGGCAGATGGATACCGGCGGATGTACGGAATCCGCGAGCGCTCAAGCCGGTGCAGACGGCTGCAGAGACATCGCAGCGGGGATGACCGCACAAATGTCATCGAACGTTTCACTATATGAAATCGATTTCTATTATATCAATTCCGCGTTGACATATTGCTGGCTACGTGGTAGCATCGCACTAGGCGGGCCGTGTTTTTCCGCCCATTTTTGGGGATTCTGACAACGGGAATCCGCTGGCAGGGTTCACCATCCCAGACCGGAGGGCCGATCCGGGATCCGCTTCCGCCTCCGGGCGTACAGCCCGGTTTTTGTCACATCTGCACCCCATTGAAAGGCAGGACCTGTACAACATGAAATTCATCACCGAGAACCGCCGGACCCCCGTACGCTACTCCTGCGACGTCGTCGTCGCGGGCGGAGGCACGGCCGGCGTATGCGCGGCGCTTTCCGCGGCGCGCAACGGAGCCCGCACGATCCTCGTCGACCGCTACAATTTCCTCGGCGGATCGATGCTCAACGGCGCCGGACCCCTCCACAGCTTCTACAACCTGTACAAGGCCTTCCCCGGCGCGCCCAAGGTCCAGTGCGTCCGCGGTCTCCCGAGCGAGATCGTCGACCGGCTGGTCGCGGCGGGCGGATCCCCGGGGCACCTGGAACAGGACAAGGGCGGGAACTACGACTCGGTCATCACGATCATCGACTGGGAGATCTTCAAGGACGTCATTTTCGACATGATGCAGGAGGCGGGCGCGCAGGTGCTGCTCCACTGCATCGTCGCGGATGTCGTCCAGGAAGACGGCGCGGTCCGCGGGATCATCATCGAGGGCAAATCCGGACGCGAGGCCATCGAGGCCAAGGTGGTCGTCGACACCACCGGGGACGGGGACGTAGCCGCATTCGCGGGTGCGCCGTTCATCAAGAAGCACCAGACCACCAAGGTCGGAATGCCGTTCGGGATGCTCAACGTCGACATGCCCCGGCTGGTCGCGTTCCTCGAGGAGCACGGCATGGTCAACCAGATCATCCATGCGGACAAGGGCAGCGACTACGACGACATCATCCGGCTCGGATTCGAGCTCAAGAAAATCCCGCTGTTCAAGGAATACATGGACCAGACCGGCATGTGGGGCCCGCTTGGTGTCTCGCGCTACGAGGGCGACTATTCCTACATCAACTCCTGCTCGCTCCCCGCGGTCGACGCGACCGACACCGTGACGCTGTCCGAGGCTGAAATCAAGCTCCGCAAGCAGGTCATCACGCTGTCCCGGATGCTCCGCGAGCATATCCCGGGCTTCGAGAAGGCCCATGTCTACTGGACCCCGGTGAGCGCCGGCGTCCGGTTCACCCGGTGCATCGAATGCGAGCACGACATGACGCTGGAGGAGATCGTCCACTGCGCACGGTTCGAGGACGAGGTCATGCTGTACGGATTCCACGACAGCGCGCCGCGGATCATGATCGACAACGCGGGGTACTACGGCCTCCCCTACCGCGCGTTGCTGCCGAAAAACGTCGAGGGGCTGCTGGTCGCGGGCCGGATGATCACCAGCGATTTCGACGCGCACATGTCCACGCGCAACACCGTGTCCTGCATGGCGCAGGGCGAGGCGGCCGGTGCCGCAGCCGCACTGTCCGCCCGGGCGGGCATCGCACCCCGCGCGCTGGACACCCGGTTGCTCCGGAACACCCTCCGCGCCCAGGGAGTCTATCTGGGCGACTGACCGCAAGGTCCGTCACGGTTGTGACGTTCCTTCATTCCATTCCTTCCAGCCGGCGCCTCCATGTCAGCCGCATGGGGGCGTCGGCATGTCCGGGGACCCGACAAGGCGGGATGGATGTCATCCCCCGTGCGCTTCCAGCCAGCCCGCCGCGCAGGCCGCCATCGCGGCCGCTCCGAACGGCAGCGCATCCTCGCTGAAGCGGACGCGCGGATGGTGCGCAAGCGCGCCGCGTCCGCCCTCCCCCTCCCGGACTTCGCCCGCGCCCAGGAACAGGTACACCCCCGGCACCTTCCCCGTGTACAGCGCGAAATCCTCGGAGCCCATCATGGGAGGCATCGGCGCGATGCCCCGGGCGAACGGAGCGATCCATCCGCTCGCTTCCCGGACCAGTTCCGGATTGTTCACGACCGGAGGGGTTCCCGACATCCATTCGACCCGGCAGCGCGTACGGAACACCGCGGCGCCCGCTTGCGCGACCTCCTCCACCCGACGGCAGCCGAACGCGCGGACCGCGGGATCCAGCGCGCGGACCGTCCCCAGGAGCACCGCTGTTTCAGGGATGACGTTCGCCGCGGTCCCGGCCTGGAACGATCCGACCGTGATCACCAGCGGATTCTGGGTGTCGTTCTCCCGCGCGACGATCCCCTGCAGACCGAGATGGATGTGGACCCCGGCCTGGATCGGGTCGACCGCGAGATGGGGCATGGCCCCATGCCCGCCAGTTCCGGAGACGGTGATCCGGAACCGGTCCGACGACGCCATCACCGGTCCGGACGTGATCCCGAACGATCCGACCGCGGCATCCCCCGCCAGGACATGCATTCCCATCGCGGCGTCGACGGGCGGATCGTCCAGCACCCCCGCGTCGATCATCGCGGCCGCGCCGGTCAATCCTTCCTCATCCGGCTGGAACACCAGCCGGACCTCGCCCTGCAGTTCCTCTTCACATGCCTTGAGCAGCCGTGCCGCCCCCAGCAGCATGGCGGTATGGAGGTCGTGCCCGCAAGTGTGGGCGGCGTCGGTGACGGATGCGAACGGAAGCCCGCTCTCCTCGCGCATCGGCAGCGCATCCATGTCGGCGCGAATCAGGAACACCCGGCCGCCGCGACGGCCGACCGACGCGACCACACCGCCCGGACCGGCTTCGCGGGGATCCAGTCCCACATCGCGCAGCCGGGACATCACGAACCGTACCGTTTCCGGCAGGTCGCGGCCGACTTCGGGGTTCCGGTGCAGATGGCGCCGATCGGCGACCATCCCGTCCCGGAACCCGGACGCGGCCGCAAAGAAGTCCTGCATGCGCGGTTGCTGCCTTTCTTATCGGATGAATGCGCCCTGCCGCATCTCACGGGCCGCCTGGGACAGTTCCTCGTCCGAGTTCATCACAATCGTGCCGTACCAGGCCACCGGTTCGCGGAGCGCCTTGGCGGAAAAGAGCAGGAAACGGAGGCCTTCCC
>JAGOFF010000016.1 GCA_017997315.1 Clostridia bacterium | reverse complement strand
AAAGCGGGACAGGATGTCCCAGATCATGCGGTTCTCCATCGGGTCGCGCCCGACCAGGAGCGCGGCGAGCCCGTCCATGACGGTCAGCAGCTGCGCGCGGTTCTCGATCGGGCCGTGGAGACCCTCGATCCCCTCGTCCGTCGTGAGGACGAGGAACACCCCCTCCAGCATGCCGTCGACCAGCCGGTCCGTGGCACGCATGCGCGAGCTGCGCGTCTCGTCCGCGAATTCGGGCCAGATGTCGAGCGGATCGCAGGAGCGTTCGCCGCCGTCGGATCGGGGCTGATACGGGATGGTGTGTCGACGAAGCTGGATGCCGGTGATTTTCATAGGGGGCCCCTCTGTTGTACGGATTGTGTTGTTGTTCCCATTCTCCCCCGGTCGGGCTCGATGGTCAATCGGATTTCCATCCCCTCAACAACAGCAGCCCCGGCCCGTTCAAACAACGGACCGGGGTTGCCCTTGCGATTTACGGATCGGATCCGGGGTATGACGTGTTTACCGCTGCCGTGCGGACCTGCGCCTTTTCCCCGCGGCCAGCGTACATGTCGCCCCCAGAAGCAGCGCACCCGCCGCCGTCGCCGGCACCACAGCCGTCGCCCCGGTGTCCGGGATCGGCGTGGCGGTTGATACCGTGATCGAGGTCGTGTCGTGGATCCGCTCCACCCCGTCCACGTTGGCGGAGAAGTAATATGTGCCCGGTACCAAGTCCGCTGGGAGCGTGAGCACGACGACCGCCGAGCCGTCCGCACCCACCGTCCCGGTTCCCTCGACAGCGGGACTCAGCGGGAGCTTGCCGTTGTCCAGCAGCCGCAGCCGCACGGTCGCGCCCGGTGCGGCATACCGGGTCGTGAGGTTGACCGTGAGCTGCGTCACTCCGGTCACGAGTCCGGTATTTGCCGGCGTGATCGTGAGGATGCGGGGCGTCCGGTCGATGTTGGCGATGGTGATCGTCTGTGTTTTCGTGTTCCCCGCCAGATCCTCCGCGACAAACGAGTAGGTCCCGTTGTCGGTCGCGGTGAAGGTGGCCGTCAGCGAGGTCAGCGTACCCGGGACGACCGTCGCGTCCGGGAGGGTGATCTGTTTGATCCCTCCGGCATCGTTTGCGGCCGCGGTCACGACCACGTTCCCTTCGGTGGTTGCGGTCGTGTCCGGCGTGAGCGTCAGGTCCGGATCGATGTCGTCCACCGGCTCGGAATCGATGTCGACCAGCAGCGCGAGTCCGTCGCCCAGTCCGTGGTTGACCTCCCCCTGGAGTTCCGTGGACCAGGAAACCCCGAATCCGGCATATTGCGTCGCGCTCGTCCAGACGCCGGCTTCCAGGAGTTCGTCACCGGGACCGCCGAAGGAGTAGGAATGGGCCAAGAGCCCCGCCGAGCTGAACTCCGCCATCCAGGCTTCCAGCGCATAGCCCGGATGCGCCAACGGGGTCCCGTCCACGGAGTTCGAATATCCGAACGCGATCAGCGAGCCGTCCCCGGCCCGGACGACGTCCTCGAACGCGTCCTCGGTCGACCCGCCCGACACCGTGATCCAGAGCTGGGTGTCGTCCAGGCTGTATTTCGCGAGGAACGCCTGGCGCTCGACGACCGGCATCATCGCGAAGTCTCCGTCCGTGGAGCGAGTGGATCCCGCCACGACGAACCCGCCGTCGACCAGCGTGATCCCCTTGATCGTGTCGAGCGCCGCGCCGCCGACCATGTCGGCCCAGACCGGATCGCCCGCGGCGGTCAGCCGGACGATCACCCCGTCGTAGGTATCGTGCAGCCGTCCCGCGAACAGCCCGTCGTCGGACTCGGACTCGCCCACCGCGATCAGAACGCCGCCTTCAGCCTCGACCACGTCCGTAAAGTAATCCGCGTACGTACCGCCGAGTTGGCGGACCCAGACCGGATTGCCGGCCGCGTCGTACTTCGCGATCAGCGCATCCTGGATCCCCAACGCGGTCTGGCCGTAGCCGATGTTCGTGGAGGTGGTGTTGCCGACGACCACGAATCCGCCGTCCGCGGTGGCCGTGACCGACTCGATCCAGTCATATCCGTTGCCGCCGAGACTACGGGTGAAAAGCTTATTTCCGTCCGCGTCGAACTTGGTGATCATGCCGTCCTGGATTCCTTTGGACAGCCCGGCCATGTCTCCGGTTGTAGAATAGCTGTACCCGACGGCGACGTATCCGTCGTCCGCCGTGCGGGCGACCGAATTGAAGTTGTCGTTGGCGTTGCCGCCGGCCTTCGTCGTCCAGAGCACGACGCCGGTCGGGGAGATCCGGACGATGACGCCGTCCATGAGGGTGAAGCCCGGAGCGGTCATGTCGCCATCGGTCGACATCGTCGATCCGACCGCGACGTACCCGCCGCCCGGGACGCCTGCGGCTCCGTGCAGTTCCTCCACCTGCGAACCGCCGATCAGGTGGGAGGTGATCCAGGTGACGGCGCCCGCTCCCACGGGTGCAGTGGCAAGAATCAAAAGGGCGACCAGGCACGCCAGGACGGACTTGGACAGGAAAAGCCGCTTGTGACTCATACGCCTTCCTCCGATGTTGTGTGCGGGACCGCGGTTTCGCATCTCCCCCCTAACGTCACTATATTCCTGTTGTGTGCGGGCGTACGGGGTTGAAAAGATCAATTTTTTGTGAAAGGGATAGCCCCCTCCGGCGCATGGAAAAGCCTCCGCGGCGACCGGCCGCGAAGGCTTTTCACAGACAGAACGGCGGAGGGAGCGCCGGCTATCCCACGCGGTACCGCAGCACGTTCCACGACAGCGGCGGGAGCGTCACCGGCCCGTCCGCAACCGGCAGGGAGCGCGGTGCGACGCGGTCCGGATTCGCGAGGGTGTTGCCCGCGAGCGGCTGGTCTTCGTGCAGCTGGAGGTGCTCCGTGAGCGTGACGCGCCCGAAGGCGCCGAAGTCGTTTTCCAGCGCGACCGGCTCGCGCAGCCCGAGGTTCACCGCGAACACCGTGATCATGCCAGCCGCCTCGTCCCAGACCGTCGCGGTCTGCAGCGCGGGGAGCTCTCCCGCCATATCCGTACGGACGGTCGGGCTCTCGAGCGCCGGGCGGAGAACCGTGCCGCGCCCGTAGGCCGAGGCATGCATGAACGGGAAGAACGTGGTCTGGCGGTAGGCCCCGCCGTCCGGATCGACCCCGATCATGCCCCCGATGACGATGGATTCGCATGCGATCTTGACCCGGTCGCACCGGTTGAGGAACGTGATGAGGATGCTCCCGTAGATCATCGCGTCGACGACGTTCGCGACCCGGCCCCGGAGCTCGCCCGCCGGGACCGCCTTTTCAGTCCAGGAGAGTCCCTCGGGCTCGACCTCGAAGCTGGTGCGCACGCCCCACTCGTCGAACGAGATCCCGATCTTCTTGTCCGAGCGGCGCTTGCCCCGGATGAAGTCCGCGGCCGCGAGGCAGGTGTCGATGTAGTTCCCGAGCTCGACCGTGATGTACGGCAGGTCCTCGATCGTGAACGGGGAGGAGAATTCCCCGCCGACCTTGGGGTCGTACGCCAGATACCGGTGGAGCGACAGGTATTCGACCTTGTCGAAGCAGTTGTCCAGCACGATCCGGTCCCACTCGGGATAGGTCGGCATGAACGGCTCGTTGGTGCAGCTTCCGCAGGCGACCAGCTCGATCGAGGGATCGACCCACTTCATCATCTTGGCGGCTTCCTGCGCGGCGCGGCCGTACTCGAGCGGAGTCTTCTGCTCGACCTGCCAGGGCCCGTCCATCTCGTTCCCGAGGCACCACAGCCGGATGCCCTGCGGCTCCTCGTGCCCGTTTTTGCGCCGGAGCTCGCTCCAGGCCGTGCCGCCCGGGAGGTTGCAGTACTCGACTTCGTTCGCGGCCTCCTCGGGGGTGCCGGTCCCGAGGTTGACCGCCAGCATGGGTTCCGCGCCGACGAGCCGGCAGTAGTCGTAGTACTCGTCGATGCCGACCCGGTTGCGGTCGACCGCGCGCCAGGCCTTGTCGAACCGGACCGGCCGGTCGGCACGGGGGCCGATGCCGTCGGTCCAGTGGTAGTTGGACACGTAATTGCCGCCCGGGTATCGGATCAGGGTGGGACGGAGCTCCCGCATCAGCGCGAGGACGTCCCCGCGGAAGCCGTTCTCATCCGCGGTCGGGTGGTCCGGATTGTAGACGCAGCCGTCGATGATCCGGCTGATGGGCTCAATGAACACCCCGAACAGCCGCTTGTCCACCGGGGCGACGGGAAAACGCGGGTCGACGGTCAGGCGGGCCTTCTCCATGCAGGAAATCCTCCCTTGGCAGTGCCGCCGGTCACACAAGCCGGCAGGCTTTCTTCAGCGTCATGGCCATCTCCATCAGCCAGTCCTTGAGTTCCTCGACGTCCGGATCGGCCTGACGGCGGTACGCCGCAACCCGTGCGGTCGGGGGGTACGTCATCGGGACGAGTTCGCCCGCCTCGAGGATGTTGGCGGCGTACTCGCACAGCTCGAGCACATCCGCGGCGTCGGTCGAGTGGTCGAGCCGACGGTTCCGGCGGGTGGACAGCATGAGCATGTCGATCCGCTTGAGCAGCTCGGTCACGTAGTCCTCCTGGTTCACGTCCGCGCGGATCACCGGGCAGTTGGCGCCCCGGTTGCGGTGGAACCCGAGCACCGCCGCGACGATCGAGGGATCGCGGATCGTGCCGTCCGGGTAGCAGATCCCGTGCGCGCGGTTCCACATGTTGTTCCCGATCATGAGCTCGAACAGGTACCAGCCGATCCCGTACTCCTCATGCAGCTCGATCGCGAAGTCGTACGGATTGGACCGGCACAGGCAGCAGGTCTCGTTGTCGAGCACCGGCTTGCCGTACTTCTCCCCGATGGCCTTGGCCATGCCGAGGATCTTGCGCAGCCGTCCGCGGGTGGCGGAGTAGTCGTGGAAGATGATCACGTCCACCAGATCCGCGGTCTTGCTCGGTTCGGTCTCGAAAATGAAGATGTTGCCGACCCCGATGTCGTGCCGGGGATCCTTGGCCTTGACGTACCGGCAGAAGTGCCGGACGATCTCCCAGGTCTTCTCCTGGCGCTCCCGGAGCAGCGCGATGTCCGGCTTGGTCCGGAAGGTCTGGAGGTACTCCGGCTCGTCGTCGTACCAGGTCACGAAATCGTCGGTGTACCCGGGTTCGTTGGAGATGTCCCAGAACAGCAGGCCGGGCTCGTCCCCGATCGCGGCGAGGATGTCGTCAAAGTACTTTTCGCCCAGCGCCCAGGAACTCTTGTCCTCGATCGTCTTCGCCAACGGCTGCAGCCCCGATCCGCCCGCTCCCGGCATCCGCCGGGCGTCCTCCGGCAGGAACCGGAATCCGGCATACAGCACCGGGCTGGTCGAGACCCCGTGGCTCCAGGCGGTCCGGACGAAGTCCCGGATGTTCGCGAGGAAGAGCGTCGGATTCTTGGTGTAGCTCGCGTAGGAAAAGAACACACGCGCGCTGTTGAGCCGGAGCCGTTCGGCGAAGCCCATCTCACGGTCCGCGACCGCGTGATCGTAGTTTTCCCAACGGTCGCCGCCGTAGGGAATGTTGCTCGGGGTGTAGTTGAATCCGCGGAGTTTGCCGTAGTCGATCATGGATTGCCCTCCTTCTATCGTGCCGGCACCGATCCGCCTTCAGGGCGTCGGTCCGGCACGCGTCCGTCTGTACTTATTCTATATCCGAACCGTTGTCCGGCGTGCGGCCGTCAGGAACCGCGCCGGATCCAGACGGCCATCTCGCCTCGTCCCCGGTTGCCCCACAGGAAGTACGGCACCGCTCGGACCGTGACCTCGTCCGCGTCCCCGCAGCCCCCGGCAGGACGATAGAGCGTGTCCTCCCAATCCGCCTCGCGGAGCCGGCGGCCCGTGAACCGGACCGTCCCCGCGCCGCCCGGCAGGTCGTCGTCGAAAGTGTACCGGAACACCGCGTCCTCCGGGATCGAAAGAGCCGACAGATTGGACCCGTTGTCCGCCTCTTCGATGCAGTAGACCAGCGGCCCGCGCTGCAGCGCGACCTTGCCCGCGTCCGCACGGACCTGCGGATGCGCCGAAAGCATCTCGACCGGCATGTCGAGCGACAGCTCGACCTCGTCTCCGGCCCGCCAGTCCCGCTCGATGGACAGGTATCCCTGCTCAAGCGAACCGGAGGCCGGCTCCCCGTTGAGCCGCGCGCTCCAGCGCCGGCACCATCCCGGGATGCGGAGAGCGAGTCGGAAGGACGGGACGTCCGAGGATTCCACCCGGAGGCGCACATCCCCCGACCACGGATATCCCCCGCCGATGCGCAGCCGCGCCGCGCCCCTGCCCAGCCGCACGTCCATTTCGCCCCCGACGTACAGGTGCACCCGGACCGTATCCCCGCCCGCGGACGCCGCGTACCGGCCGAGCGAGGCCAGCAGCCGGGCGACGTTGGGCGGGCAGCAGGCGCACCCGAACCACGCCTGGCGCTCGGGTTTGACATGCCGCCGTCCGGGATTCCTCTCGGACGCCTCGGGCCACACCTCGAGCGGATTCACATAGAAGAAATGCTTCCCGTCCCGGGCCATCGCCCCGAGCACGGTGTTGTAAAGCGCCCGCTCCAGTACGTCCGCGTACCGCGAATCCGGATCCAGCCGGAGCATCCGGTGCGCGAACATCGACAGCCCCACCGAAGCGCAGGACTCGGCATACACCGTGTCGTTGGGCAGGTCCCAGTCCAGCGTGAACGCCTCGCCGTCCCGCGCGGACCCGATGCCGCCCGTGACGTACATCCGGCGCTTCACCGTGCTGTCCCACAGCCGCCGGCAGGCCCGCAGCATCCCCTCGTCCCCGGTCTCGCGCGCGAGGTCGGCCATCGCGGAGAACAGGTACATCGCGCGGACCGAGTGCCCGGTCGCGTCCTCCTGCTCCGTGACCGGCTTGTGCGCCTGGAAATACTCCAGGTTGCCCCGGGCGAGCGGATGGGTCGGACGGAAAGGGTTGGTGTGCCGGCCCGACCGGAACTCCTCCATCAGGAAGTTGGGCTCCCGTCCGCGCTCCTCCACAAAGAACCGGGCGAGGTCCAGGTACTTTTTCTCCCCGGTCGCGCCGTACAGCCGGACCAGCGCGAGCTCGATCTCCTCGTGTCCGTCATACCCCCGGAGCTGGCCCTCCCCGGGCCCGAACACGGTCGCGATGTAGTCCGCGTACCGGCACAGGATGTCCAGCAGCGCACGCTTGCCGGTTCCCTCACAGTACGCGACCGCGGCCTCGATCATGTGCCCCGCGCAGTACAGCTCGTGGCAGTCGCACAGATTCGTCCACCTGCGTCCGGGCTCCTTGATCGTGAAAAAGGTGTTGAGGTAGCCGTCCGGGTGCTGCGCCTGCCCGATCAGTTCGATCAGGGCGTCCGCGGTCGCCTCGAGCGCCGGATCGGGCCGGACCGCCAGGGAATACCCCACGGCCTCGAGCCACTTGGCGACGTCGCTGTCCTGAAACACCCGGCCGCCGAACTCGCCCTCCTCCAACCCCGCGGCGATCCGGAAGTTCCGGACCGCATAACTCGGCTCCGCGCCCGGAATACGGTCGTTGAGCGCCTCCCACTGGTAGGGGATGACCGTGTCGCGCACGAGGTCCATGTACCCGGACCAGAACGGGTCGACGATCCGGAAGTCCCGGAGGGGCAGGGGTGCGGGATTCTTAACGTCAGGCATGGCAGATTCTCCGTTTCGGTTCATGATGTTGATCCTAGATTGCACCGGGACGTGCTCACCGGATTGCTCCGGAGTGTACGCTTCGGTTGCCCCGGAGTGCGGGCGGATATATCCTATTGTTGCACGCGGCATTCCGGCTGTCGGTAGACAGTATAAACAACGGGTGGACGATATTGACCATGTTCTATCTGCGCACCGACATCCAAAAGCCCCTCCGGCTCGTCCGCGCGGGCGTGTTCACGGCGGACCGCCCGTGGTCCCACCGCGCCCGGGTCATCGACAACATCGAGGTCATCGTGGGGCTCCGGGGGACCGTCTACCTGCGCCAGGACGACGAGCGCCACGTCGTCGGCGAGGGCGACGTACTGGTGCTGCTTCCGGGACGCGTCCACGAGGGGTACGCCGAATCCCCCGCCGGGACGGCGTTCTACTGGATGCATTTCACCTGTGACGACGGATATGCGGTCCTGGAGGCGCGCGAGGCGGAGGAGGACCTGCGGCAGGCGGGCAACAACCCGTATTTCGAGGGGCTCCGGGACCAGGTGCTGATCCCCGGGTTCTTCCGGGCGGAGAGCGTCGACCGGCTCGGGATCCTGTGCCGCCAGCTCATGCACATCCATGAGTCGGGGTATTACTCCGGGCTCGGCGCGGAGTACGCGCTGACCTCGTTGATGATCGAGCTCACCCAGCAGGCGGCCGTGCGCTTCGGGCAGTCGCGGGGCGCCCCGCGCGAGAACATGTCCCGGATCCTGGAGTGGATCCGCGCCCACATCACCCGCGACCTCTCGCTCCGGGACGTCGCGCACGAGTTCAACTATTCCCGCGAGTATCTCGCCCGGTACTTCAAGAAGAACATGGGCATGTGCATGCAGGAATACATCAACAAGCTCAAGCTCGCCAAGGCCTGCGAACTGCTGTGCCAGTCCGGGCGCCCGGTGCGCGAGATCGCGGCGGCGCTGGGGTTCCATGACGACAAGTATTTCCTGCGGGTGTTCAAGCGGTACCAGGACATCACGCCGAGCGAGTTCCGCCAGGCGTACCACCGGACGCATATGAACAACAATTAGGGGACACGGGAGGGGCCGACAGGCACCCATAGGTTCTCCGCAGGGCATTTTTGATCGTTGTACTTTACAACAAACGAGAATACAGCATATCCAGTCCGCACATACGCCGGGGAATACCGAAAAGGCTGGATATTCGCTGGATTCCGCGGGTTATGCAGGAAAAAGGCGGAGCCGCGCTTCCGGACTCCGCCTCGTGGAGATCGTTATGCAGTTTGTAAAGTACAACCTTTAAAAATCGCCTTTTTCATCACCATGGCCGACTATGGCCTTGTTTCAGGCCAATGCCGCATCGATCTCCGCCAGCGCGTCGTCCGGCAGCGAGTACCCCGAGGCTTTGACGTTTTCGTCCACCTGCTCCGGCCGGCTCGCCCCGATCAGGCAGCTCGCGACGTTGTTTTCCTCCAGTACCCAGGCCAGCGCCATTTGCGCGAGCGGGATGCCCAACCGGTCCGCCACCGCGCCCAGCCGGCGCACTTTCTCCAGGGTTCCTTCATTGAGGTAGCGCTGGATGAAGCGGTTCATCTTGTCGTTGGTCGCCCGGCTGTCGGGCGGCAGATGGTCGAGATCCTTGTATTTGCCGGTCAGCAGGCCCTGCGCGAGGGGGGAGAAGACCACCTGGCCGATGCCGTTTTTCCGGCTGGTCGGGATGACCTCGGCTTCGATCTTGCGGTCCAGCAGGTTGTACAGCGGCTGGTTGACCACGATCCGGTCGAGCAGCCGGCGGTCCGCGATATGCACGGCTTCCTCGATCTGCGCCGCGGACCACTCGCTGACCCCGGCGTACAGCACCTTGCCCTGGCGGATCAGGTCGTCGATCGCGCGCAGCGTCTCTTCGACGGGGGTCTCCGGATCGAAACGGTGGCAGTAGAGGATGTCCACATAATCGACGCCCAGACGCCGGAGGCTGGCATGGACGGATTCCATGACGTGCTTGCGCGACAGCCCGCGGTCGTTGGGACCGTCGCCCATGGGGAAGAAGACCTTGGTCGCGAGCACGTAGGAGTCGCGCGGGTACTTGGCGAGCGCGGCGCCGACGACTTTCTCCGCCTCGCCGCGGGCGTAGACGTTGGCGGTGTCAAAGGAGTTGACGCCCAGTTCGTAGGCGCGGTCGATGATTCGTGCCGCGGTCTCGCTTTCGACGGCGTTGCCGTAGGTGAGCCAGCTGCCGAGGCTGATTTCGCTGATCCGCAGGCCGGTGCGGCCGAGTTTGCGGTATTTCATGGGGCACCTCCTTGGGGTGGGTCTTTCAGGGCTGCGCATTACATCCCTATCGTACTCCTCCCGAGGGCGGGTTCCCGTTGCGCAGGCTACGCCGGGCCGTGCTGACCGATACCCAGAGGGAATCCTCAAGCCAGGCTAACCGGCACCCACAGGGATTCCGCGAGCCAACCCGACCGCTCCCCATAGAGACTCCGCGGCGCATTTTTGATCGTTGTACTCTACAACAAACGAAAATTCAGCATATACGGTCCGCACATGCGCCTGACAATGCCGATACGGCAGGACATTCACTAGATCCTGCGGGTTATGCAGGAAAAAGGCGGAGCCGTGCTTCCGGTCACCGCCTCGCAGAGTTCGCTATGCAGGTTGTAAAGTACAACCTTTAAAAAATCGTCTTTTTCATCACCCTGGCCGGCTATGGGCACTTATGCTCCCTCCACGCTTCCCGCGTCATCGCGTAGTCGACCGAGGACTGCAGAACCCCGTGCTGGTCGCGCCAGGCGTCGATCCGCACCCCGAGCCGTTCAAAGCCGATTTTTTCATACACATGCTGAGCGCGGGAGTTCATGAGGTTGGTATCCAGTATGACCCGATCCGCTTCCCGGACGCGGAACAGCCAATCGATCAACAGCCGGAGCGCCCGGGAGCCGAGACCGTGCTCCCGACGGGCGGGGGTGCAGATCTTGATGCCGATTTCGGCCGTGCCCGGGGCGGGAAACCGGTAGTTCATCTCCCCGATCGGGACTCCGTCCTCTTCGAGGATCAGCCGGCGGCCGGTCTCGTCGCTGTCCCGGGCCAGACCTGCGGCGACGGCGGCCGGGGTGGTGCCGAGCCCGTCGGGGAAGCCCGCGTGCGCCATCACCGAACCGTCGTTCCACCAACCGCACAGACGTTCGGCGTCGCCGGGACCGGCCGCGCGGAGGCGCAGTCCGCCGTCCTCCAGCGGGAACCCGGCGGGGGAGGCGGACGGTTCGGGGAGAACGATTGGGGCTTGGCGGTCGGACATGACGGATCTCCTTGGTTCGGCGGTCGCACGGATCGTTCCGCGCGGGTCTCCGGAAATCGGTTCATACGTATGTAATGTAATGGAATTGTATCATATAATATTTTTCAAGAAAGCCGATCCAGTGGTTTCTCCGGTGTTATGATGGATATACTCATTTGAAATCGGATTCGTTCGACAGAATCCCGGAGGCTCATCCATGGATAACACCCAACACCGCGATGTCGTGATCCAGATCGGGATCGGCGTCCTGTCGGCGGTTCTGCTCGTACTGCTTGCCATTCGCTACCCGGCGTTACCGGAACGGGTTCCGGTGCAGTTCTCGACCGGAGGCGAGGTGTCGAGAACGGTGGCCAAGACCGTCTTCGCGCCGGTTTTCGCCGCGGCGGTGATCGCGTACAACGGCTATATCGCGCTGCTGCGACGGCAGAAGCGCGCGGTTCCGATCATGCTGGCGGTCGTTTTTGTCCTGGTCGGCGGCGTTGCGACCGCGATGTCCCTGTTCGCATGAGTCCGTACGGGGGACTCCGCCGCCCCGAGCCCCCGCCCGAGGCGATCGCGGGGCTGTTCGCCGGAAAGGCGGAGGCCAACGCGCGCTTTGCGCCGGGGTATCCGCCGGACTGCGTGCGGTTTCTGGCCGAGAGCACCGGGCTGACGGCCGGCGGCACGGTCGCGGATATCGGCTCGGGCACCGGATTGTTTTCCCGATGTCTGCTCGACGCCGGGTTCCGGGTCATCGGGGTGGAACCCAACGACGAGATGCGGGAGGAGTCGGACGTCCTGTTGGCGGGATACCGGCGGTACACCTCGCGGAAGGGGACCGCGGAAGCGACCGGACTTCCGGACGGATGTGCGGACCTGGTGGTTGCGGCGCAGTCGTTCCAGTGGTTCGACAAGCCCCGTTTCAAGGAGGAGTGCCGGCGCATCCTGCGGCGCGACGGGCCGGTCGCGATCCTGTGGAACCACCGGGAGACCGACAACGACATGGTCCGCGGCCACGACAAACTGTGCCGGAGGCTGTGCCCCCGATATATCGGGATCGAGGCCGGCGTCAAGGAGGGACTCACGCAGTACCGCAGGTTTTTCCGGAACGGGGCGTACGTGTGCCGGACGTTCCGGAACGACTACACGCGGGACTGGACGTCCTATCTGGGCGCCAACCTGGCGTCTTCCTATACACCGCGGCCGGACGAACCGGGTTACGATGTATTCGTCCGGGAACTGCGCACGCTGTTTGACAGTCTCCAGAAAAACGGGACCATCCTGATTCCGGTGGTCACGCTCTGCTACCTCGGCAGGGTTTGACCCTTGACATTACGGACGGCAGGGGAGTATGATGGATCATCCGGATCGACCGACGGGCATTGGCGAGCCCGACATCGGTGTCGTAGGCGAGCCCGACATCGGTTTCGCCGGCGAGTCCTCAGTCGGTTTCGCCGGTCTGGCCGGCGTTTATGCCAAGCACCGTCCCGCGTACCCGCGCGAGGCGGTGATCCGGCTGGCGGAGGACGCCGGGCTGGAGCCGGGCGGCGGCGGGCTGACGGTCGACGTCGGGACGGGCACCGGGATTTTTGCGCGTTGTCTGACGGAAGCGGGACTGCGGGTGGTCGGGATCGAGCCGGACGACGGCATGCGTGCGCAGGCTGAAGCCGCGCTCACCGGACAACCGCTTTTCACGGTGAAAAAGGGAACTGCGGAATCCACCGGGCTTCCGGACGGATGCGCGGACCTGGTGACCGCGGCGCAGGCGTTCCACTGGTTCGAAAAACCGGCTTTCCGGACGGAATGCCTGCGCATCCTGAAGCCGGACGCGCCGGTGGCGGTGGTGTGGAACCGGCGCATCCCGGGGGAGGCGCTGCTGGACGAGACCGCGGCGCTGCATCGGCAGCATTGCCCGGCGTTCGAGTCCCTCGACCGGGGGGTGAACGGATCGGAAGCCTGGTACCCGCGGTTTTTCCGGGACGGGGTGTACGCGGTCCGGCGGTTTCCCAACGAGCTGTACTGGGACGAGGAGACGTTTGTCGGACGGGCGTGCTCGTCCTCGTTCTCGCTGCGTCCGGAGGAGCCGGGATTCGAGGCGTATGTCGGGGCGCTGCGCGGGTTGTTCACCCGGCACGCCCGGGACGGCAAGGTCCGGATCGCGAACGAGACGTTCTATTGTATAGGTAGAGTATAGATCCGCCTGCCGGGAGGAGAGAAAGGCATGCTGGTATTCTACTGGATCGCCGCCCTGATCGTCCCGCTGCTGCAGCTGGCCGCGGGCGGGCTGCTGCTGCGCAGACCGCCGAAGGACCGGAATCCCTGGTACGGCTATCGCACGCTCCGGTCGACTGTTTCGCCGGAAGCCTGGGCCCGGGCGCAGCAGGCCTGCGGACGCGCCTGGGTCCGGATCGGCGCAGGCGCGCTGGCCGCTGCGGTCGCCGTGATGGCATTGCTTCCGGTCTCTCCCGATTTTAGGGTGATGCTCTGCATGATCGCCGGTCTGGCGACCATCCTGGCATCGATTCCGGGCGTCGAACGAAAGCTCCGTGCGGCGGATGCGAATGTCGCGGATCCGGATGCGTGGGATCGGAATCCGCCGGATTCCGGAAAGGAATGACCGCGCCGTTCCGGAGGCTTTCAAATACGCCTGCCCGGCCCGCGAAAGTACCCCATGAAACCGTCCCCGGACCCCCGGCTCCCGATTGCGGAGACCGGGGGTTCATGCTAGGATGTGGGTGTCGTGTGCGCACACGGAGCCCATAGGACAGCGGAATCCGGACGAGAGGCGGGGCGGATCCATGGCGACGATCAAGGAAATCGCCCGGGCGTGCGGGGTGTCGGAAGGCACGGTCGACCGGGCGCTCCATGCCCGCGCGGGCATCCGGGAGGACACCCGGCGTCGCATCCTGGAGACCGCGGAACAGCTCGCCTACACCCCCAACCGCGTCGCGCAGAGTCTCGCGACCGGACGGACCCGGACGCTGGGGATCGTGTGTTTCGACCTTATCAACAACTGCTTCACCCGGCTGATCGACGCCATCGAGGCCGAGGCCAAGGCGAACGGATATTTCATCAACCTCATCCTGACGCACAAGGATCCCCGGCACGAGACCGACGGGCTGCGCTACCTCGCGGAACGCCGGGTGGACGGGATCGGGCTGTTTCCGGTGGGCAAGGGCGACGCGCACGCGGCGTTCGTCCGCGGACTGGGCATCCCGGTCATCACGGTGTTCAACCGGCTGGATCCCGGCATCCCGCACGTCGGCATCGACGACCGGGGCGCGATGCGGGACGCGGTGCTGTATGCCGCCGCACGCGGGTACGAGCAGATCGTGCTCGTGTCGCCCCGACTCGGGGAGCAGCTCGCGCGCGGGCTGAACGCGCACACCATGGAGCAACGCCGGCTCGGATACGCGGAGGGGCTCGCGGCCGCGGGGCTGCGGCACGGACCGGTCGTCGCGGAAGGCAAGGATTTCGGCGCTTCGCTCCGGGAGGTCGACTTTTCGCGGCGCACCGCGCTGCTCTGCGTGAGCGACGCGTACGCGATGCTCGTGCAGAAGCACCTGCGGGGGATCGGCCGGTCGGTCCCCCGGGACGTCGGGGTGATGGGGTTCGACCACGTCGACCGGGACCGGGTGTTCCATCCCGCGCTCACGACGGTGGAGTACCACGTGGAAACCATGGGCCGGCAGGTCGTGCGGAGCCTGTGCCGGGTGATCGAGGGGGAGGCGGTCGACGCCGAGACCCTGCTGCCGCATACCATCGTGGAAGGAGAAACCTTATGAGTGATCGGAACACCCTTCGGGTCCGAATCGATCCGGACCGGGTGAACGGAACGGCGGATGAACGCATCTACGGGCATTTCATCGAGCATTTTCACCGGCAGGTGTACGGCGGGATCTACGAACCCGGTTCCCCCCTGTCCGACGCGGCCGGGTACCGGCGGGACGTCGTCGAGGCGCTCCGGCGCATCCGGCCCGCCGTGGTCCGCTGGCCGGGCGGATGTTTCGTCTCCGCCTACCACTGGAAGGACGGGGTCGGGCCCGTCCGGAAGCCGTCCTTTGACAAGGCGTGGCGGGTCGAGGAGCCCAACACGTTCGGGACGGACGAGTTTGCGGGATTCTGCCGGGCGATCGGTGCGGAACCGTACATCTGTACCAACGCGGGCACCGGCACCCAGGAGGAAATGAGCGACTGGGTGGAGTACTGCAATCTGCGCCTGCAGGGGAGATGGGCCCGTCTCCGGGTGGAGAACGGATTTCCCGATCCGCACGCGGTCCGGTACTGGAGCATCGGAAACGAAAACTACGGCAGCTGGGAAATGGGCGCCAAATCGGTCGGGGAGTGGGGACGGTTTGTACGCGAGTCCGCCAAGATGATGAAGCGGGTGGATCCGGGCATCCAGCTCATGGCCGCGAGCATCTCGGATCTCGACTGGAACCTGGAGCTGCTGCGCGAGGCGGGGGATCTGCTGGACTGGGTGTCGGTCCATGACTACTGGGATCCGCTGTGGCAGGAGGACCGTCCCGCGGACTATGAGACCTGCATGGCCTACACGCTCCGGATCGAAGACAAGATCACCAAGGTCCGGCATATTCTCGGTGCGCTCGGATATCTCGGCCGGATCCGGATCGCCTTTGACGAGTGGAATCTGCGCAGCTGGCACCATCCCCACGTGGACTCCGCCACGGAAGACTGCATCGCCCCGCGGGACCGGAACGACCGGAACGCGACCTACACGATGGCGGACGCGGTGTTCGCGGCCTGCTTCCTCAACACATGCCTTCGCAACTGCGATGTGGTGGGCATGGCGAATTTCGCGCCGACGGTCAACACCCGGGGCATGATCTTTACCCATCCGGGCGGGATCGTGCTGCGTTCGACGTATTTCGTGTTCGAGCTGTTCACGCGTTGGATGGGCGACGTCGTGGTGGACGCATGGACACCGGAAACGCCCGTGTTCGAGGCCGCCGCGCAGGGATCGACGGTCGAGGTGCCGGCGCTCGACATCGTGGCGACGCGGCGTTCCGGCGGCGGAGGGATCGCCGTCTCCGTCGTCAACAAGGATCCGGAGAGGACGTACCGGATCGGACTGGCGTGTCCCGCGGCATCCGGAGAGACGAAGGCCGTGCTCCGCACGGTGAACGGGGACTCGAAAGACGCGTACAACGACATCGACGCACCCGGCCGGGTCGGAATCCGCGAGCGTCCGCTGGAGGTGACGCCCGGCGAACCGGTCTGTCTCGAGGTCGACCCGCATTCGGTCAACATCGTCACGTTCGGGTGAACCCCATCCCGTCCCGGTTTCATGAAAACAGATCAAACCAGAGGAACCACAAAACATCATCAGGAGGCAGACATGAAAAAGGCATCCATCCGAGTCGACAAAGAGTACCAGATCTCCCCGGTGGACAAACGGCTGTTCGGATCGTTCATCGAGCACCTCGGCCGCGCGGTGTACGGCGGCATCTACGAGCCCGGGCACCCGGAGGCGGACGAAGAGGGCTTCCGCAAGGACGTGACCGCGCTCGTGCGTGAGCTGTCGGTTCCGGTCGTCCGGTATCCGGGCGGAAACTTCGTGTCGGGCTACAACTGGGAGGACGGCGTCGGCCCCCGCGCGCAGCGCCCCCGCCGGCTGGACCTGGCCTGGAACACCCTCGAGGACAACTCGTTCGGGCTCGACGAGTTCGTTTCCTGGTGCCGCAAGGCGGGCACCGCGCCGATCATGGCGGTCAACCTCGGCACCCGCGGCCCGGACGAGGCCCGCGCGCTGGTCGAATACTGCAACCACCCGTCGGGAACCCGGTACAGCGACCAGCGCATCGCCAACGGGAGCCGTGATCCGCACGCGATCAAGATGTGGTGCCTCGGGAACGAGATGGACGGCCCCTGGCAGATGGGCGCCAAGACCGCGACCGAGTACGGGCGCATCGCGGTCGAGACCGCGAAGCTGATGAAGCTGGTCGACCCGTCGATCGAGCTGGTCGCCTGCGGGAGCTCGAGCAAGGCGATGGCCACGTTCCCCGAGTGGGAGTCGGAAGTGCTGACGCACACCTACAACCACGCGAACTACATCAGCCTGCACCAGTACTACGGCAACCGCGACGGGGACACCGACAGCTTCCTGGCCCGGACGCTCGACATGGACGCGTTCATCTCGAGCGTGGTGTCGACCTGCGACTACGTCAAGGCCAAGCTCCGCGCCAAAAAGGATATGTACCTGTCGTTCGACGAGTGGAACGTGTGGTATCACTCCAACGAGCAGGACAAGAAGCTCGAGCCCTGGATCAAGTCCCCGGCCCGGCTCGAGGACATCTACAACGTCGAGGACGCGCTGCTGGTCGGCGGCATGCTCATCACACTGCTGAACCACGCGGACCGGGTCAAGATCGCCTGCCTTGCGCAGCTGGTCAACGTCATCGCCCCGATCATGACCCGGGACGGCGGCGGCGCATATCGGCAGACCATCTTCTATCCGTTCCTGCACGCCTCCGCGTTCGGACGCGGCACCGCGCTCAAGCCGCTGGTCTCGTCCCCCCGACATGACACGAAGCAGTTCACCGACGTGCCCTGGCTCGAGACCGCGGCCGTCTGGAACGAGGAAGGATCCGAGCTCACCGTGTTCGCGCTCAACCGCGGCCATGAGGAACTCGAGACCAGCCTGGCACTCGCGGGATTCGAGGGGATGAAGCTGGCCGGGCACATTGAGTACCGGAACGACGACCTCCAGTGCGTCAACTCGTTCGAGCAGCCCATGGCGGCGGTTCCGACGGACCGTCCCGTCGCGCCGAACGCGGTCGCGGGCGGGCGCGGGAGCGTGACGCTCCGGCCGTTGTCCTGGAACGTGCTGCGGTTCCGCTGACGCGGATTCATCGTACCGCCCGGGCGAACCCGTCCCTCGGGCGACCGCACGACAAAAACGCCCCGTCACATCCCCCGGACGCCACCGCGCACCGGGGGATTTTTTCATGGATGTAACATGATAAAACCTACTCGACCGCGGCCGCAGGAAGGGTATGATGTTAACAGACTGAATTTTCATCCCGGAAAGGAGACCCACCCATGGCAACAGGAATCATTCAGACCCGATTCGGCAAGGTGAGCGGCATCCCGCTCCAGGGCAAATACGAGGGCATCACGGAGTTCCGCGGCATTCCGTACGCCGCGCCGCCCGTCGGCGATCTCCGGTGGAAAGCCCCGGTCGATCCCGCCGCATGGGACGGCGTCCGGGTCTGCGACACCTACGCCCCGATGGCGATGCAGGACCGCATGAACGGGCTGGCGTTCGAGCCTTACAGCTCGGACTTCTACTGGGAGGGCTATCCGCCCTGCAGCGAAGACTGCCTGTACCTCAACATCACGGCGAAAGCCATCGCCTCCGGAGAGAAGCTCCCGGTATTTGTCTGGTTCCACGGCGGCGGACTGGCGGACGGCTACTCCTACGAGGCGGTGTTCGACGGCAGCGAACTCGCGCGCAAGGGCGTCATCGTCGTGACCGTCGGTCAGCGGCTGAACCTGTTCGGCTACCTCTCGCTCCCGCAGCTCACCGCGGAGCAGGGCGGCAAGAGCGGGAACTACGGCCTGATGGACGAGGTCAAGGCGCTGGAGTGGGTCCGCGAGAACATCGCGGCGTTCGGGGGAGATCCCGACAACATCACGATCGGCGGGCAGTCCGGCGGCACCGCCAAGAGCGGCGCGCTCGCGACCTCGCCCAAAGCCGCGGGCCTCGTGAAGCGCGTCATCAACCAGAGCAACCTGTTCTGGCTGCGCAACTATGCCACCGTGGCGGACAACGAGAAAAACGGGCGCACCTACCTCGAGTCCGTCGGCATCAACCCGAATCTGCCCTTGGAGGAGCTGCGCAAGCTCGACGCGCGCGCGTTCCTGGGCCCCAAGGGCAGCATCGGCCGCTACCGCACCGCCATGGTGCATGACGGCGAGTATGTCGCGTATCCGGAACAGACCCGGAACTATGAGGCATACGGCGCCGGAATCGACTACCTGGTCGGCAGCAACTACGGCGAAGGCGCGCTCCGCGGCTTCGGGCTGGTGCCGGAACCGTTCAAGGACGTCGCGGACTTCTACGGCTACATGAAGGAGACCCTGGGCGAC
>JAGOFF010000225.1 GCA_017997315.1 Clostridia bacterium | reverse complement strand
GGGTACAAGCGCCTTCAGTTCCACAACCACCAGAACCTCGGGTACGAGGAGCTGTCCCCCGCGCTGTCCAAGACCTTTGAGACCGAGGGGCTGTGGATCGACCTCCCGGACGGGGTGTCGACGGTGTTCCGCAGGTACATGCCCCAGAAGGAGGGCGCGGAGCGGGGTTTCTGGAAAGACTATTTCTTCGGGCTCGGATTCGCGCTGCAGAACGCGGTGATGATGGCGACGATGACAACCGCGGGGGACGTCGGGACGGCCTATCTCCCGGACGGCGCCTCGCCCGGTTTCCGGACCGCGGTGTGCGTATACGACCTGTACACCGGCGGGCTGGGGTTTGCGGAGAAGGCGTACGACAACGCCGTGGACATCGTGCACCGCGCGATCCGGATGGTCGGGTCCTGCCGGTGCCGGGACGGGTGTCCGGCGTGCGTGGGGGACTACAAGCTGGACAAGGCGGTCGTGCTGTGGGGACTGCAATGCCTGTTCGACGAGCTCCCGCCCCCGCTTTCGGCCAAGATTCCGGAGGAGGCCCCGCGGGTGTTCGCGGAGAAGCCGTTCGAATGGGCGGGACTCGCGGAACGATGGGCGGAACTCGCGGAATTCCTGGGGCGGACCGGGGAATACATGACCGCCTTCCTGCGCGCGGTGCCCTCCGTGCGGCAGGAGGGGGACACACTGGTGCTCGGCGTCCGGAGCGCGTTCGAGCGGGACTGGGCGGCCGATCCCGCGAATGCCGTGATGCTCCGGAACGTGTTCGGACACTATGTGCGGGTGCCGCGCGGCTTTGCGGTGTCGTGCGAGGTGCTCCCGCCGGACGGGGAATGCGCCGGCGGCGCGGGAGACGGGAACGCGGCGGGCGAGAGCCCCGAGGCCCGCAGGGCGCGGATCGAGCGGCGGTACCGGAGCCTCGGGGACGGGGAGCGCGGCCCGGAGCAGGGGGAGCCGTGATCCCCCTGGGAGGCTGACATGCCGGACGCGGCGGACCGGCTCAACCCCCACCAGCGCGCGGCGGTGCTGGACGACTCGCCCGTGTGCGTGGTCAACGCGCAGGTCGGGAGCGGAAAAACCACCGTGCTCATCGACAAGGTGCTGCACCTGTACCGGACGTGCGGCGTGCCGCTGGACGGGATGGTGGTGCTGACTTTCACCAACAAGGCCGCGGGCGAGATCCGGGCGCGCATGCTGCAGGCCGATCCCGCGCTGACCGAGGCGGACATGCCCTGGTTCGGGACGTTCCACGGGGTCGCGCTCCGGATGCTCCAGACCCTGCTTCCTCTGGAGGAGGCGGGGTATCGCCCCGGATTCTCGGTGGTCGACCCGGACGAGCTGCATGCCGCAGCCGCATCGTTGATCCTCGAACACGGGCTGGACGTGCGCTATGCGAATCGGCTGCCCGCCCGGATCGAGGCCTGGCGCGCCGGCCGCGCGCTGTTCGGGAACATGAAGCGCCCGGACGACATGGGACAGCTTTGGGAGCGGCTCCGGGACTGGAAGCGCGCGTCGAACCGGATGGATTTCGACGACCTGATCGAGCATTGCACCGCGCTGGTGCGCGGGCGGTTTTCCCCCCGGTGGATCCTGGCGGACGAGTTCCAGGACAGCGACGCGAAACTGCTGGAGTTCATCGACGCGCTCCGGACACCCGAAACCCGGGTTTTCGCGGTCGGGGACCCGAACCAGGCGATCTACGCCTGGCGCGGAAGCGGCCGGAACGTGCTCCGGGACTTCGCCGCGGTAAACCGGGCGACCGTGCTCTCGCTCCCGCTCAACTACCGGTCCACCGGTACGATCCTCACCGCGGCCCGGAGCCTGCTCGGGGACGGGGCGGTGCTGGACGGCGTCCGGGAGCCCGGAGGCGCGGTCGTGCTGCGCCGCCACCACAATCCGTTCAACGAGGCGGAGCACGTCGCGGACGCCGTCGCCCGGCTGCACGCGGAGGGCGCGGAATACCGCGACATCGCGGTGCTGTACCGGCTGCAGCGCCAGTCCGGAGTACCGGGCGATGTGTTCGCCCGGGCTGGGATCCCGTTCACGGTGTCGCAGCGGAAAACCCTCAAGGACTTCCCGGTGCTCCAGTGGACGGTCCGGCTTCTGCGCGCGTCCGCGGATTCGGCGGACGCCGGCAGCCTGCAGGCGGTGCTCATGGACACGGTGTACGGCGCGTCCCTCACCCGCAGCGAAACGCGCGCGCTGACCGCCCCGGGCGGCACGGGGGACGGTGCGGTCCCCGCCGACGGAGCGGAGCTGTACGGACGCATCCGGGGGTACCGGGACTGGGCCCGCGGCCGGCCCGGGGCGGAGGAGGTGTACGCCTACTTCGGCCTCGATGCGCGGCTGCAGCCCACCTCGAACCGTTTTGAAGAAAACCGCGGGCGGGTGACGGATCTGCTCGACCGGATGGACCGGCATGTCCGGCGGCAGGGAACGGACCTCGCCGACGGCACGGCGGGTTTTCTGGACGCACTTGCGCTGCACGGGCTCGACGCAGCGGAAGGGGCGGGGAGCCCGGATCCCCAGCCGGACGCGGTCCGGCTGATGACGCTCCACGCCTGCAAGGGGCTCGAGTTCCGGCATGTGTTCATCCTCGGGGCGAACCAGGGGCTGATCCCGCTCGGGAACTGCGCGACCGAAGAGGAACGCGCGGAGGAACTGCGGCTGTTTTTCGTGGGGGTGACCCGCGCGCGCGACACCCTGGAGATCTCGTACTGCGCCAGCCCGGAGGAACCTCGGGTGCTGCCCGAACCGAGCGAGTACCTCGCCCGGATCCCGGTCCGCCGGATCGACGCGGACGCGCCGGATGGCGGGACGGGGGAGGGGGAAGGGCCGCAGGCGGACATCCGGGCGATCCGGCAGGCGGTGCGGGAACGCATCGCACGGCGCGGTGCGGCTGCGGAGACGGAGCCGGAGGCGCCCCCGGCTGAACCACCGCCGCAGGCTACGGAACCGACGCAGGCTGAGGAGCCAACCGCGGTCGCAGAACCGAGGCGTGTCCGGCATGCGCGTTACGGGATCGGCACCGTCCGGTCGGAAGACGGGGATACCGTCACCGTGGTGTTTGAAGGGTACGGAGAAAAGACGTTCTCCAAGGCGTTCACCCCGCTGGTGGATGCGTAGGCTGCGGCGCCCGCGAGGCTACCGCCGTGGCTCGATCGTCATTTTCGGGTATCCGGCGCGTCCTCGGGACTTCGTTAAAATATCGGACAATCTGGTAGGGTACAATGAGCAGTAAAGGAGCATGCCAGAATGTCGAAGAATCAACGGAAGTACGATGTGGAATTCAAGAAACGAGCGGTACGGTTGAGCTACAGCAGCGACCGGACGATACTGTCCGTGGCAGAAGCGCTGGGAGTACGAACCAATCAGATCTATCGTTGGCGGAAGTTGTACACGCCCGACGGGGACAAGACGAAGATGGCCGAACAGAATGACGCGATCCAAGAGCTGCGTACACGGATTGCTGAGTTGGAAGAGGAGAATGACATCCTAAAAAAAGCATCGGCCTACTTCGCAAAGCATCAACGCTGAAGACGGTGGAGAAATACCGATACATGGAACTGCAGCACGATTACACCAAAGCGAAGTGGGCCAACATACTGGGCGTGTCAAGATCAGGATACTATTCGTGGCTGGAGACCCGGGAGGCTCGAGCCAATCGGCACCGGGAACGTGAAAAGGAGGTATTGGAAATCTTCGAGCAGGGAGAAGGCCATTACGGCGCGGAGCGCATCAGCGGGATCATCCGGGAGAATGGCGGGCACGCGTCATTCGGCGTCGTGAAGGGCATCCTGCAGGACCGGCAATTGAAATCCAGCCACTGCATGCGCAGACAGCGTTCGTTGACGGACAGCAGCAGATCCAGAGAGGACCGATACGTGAATCTGACGAAAGATCTGACCGTAGATCGGCCGTTTCAGGTGCTGTCCAGTGACATCACGTACATCCGGACAGGCGAAGGATTCGACTATCTGTGTCAGATCCGGGATGTGTTCA